>USIN01000085.1 GCA_900554715.1 uncultured Bacteroidales bacterium | reverse complement strand
AGAACTCTGTCGTCGGTCTTGAGGCTGTAGCGCTCTGGGCTGAATGACACAAACACGTCTATGGCGCTTTTGAGATACATAAGCAGTCCGCGGCGGCGCTGACGGGAGAATTTGTGTGTCACGGCGGCGTCGAAACCTACGCCGAAGGTGCAGAAAAACGGTCTGTCGTTGGCCGTGCAGTAGTCGCAGTCTTCGATATGGCGCTCGCCGATGACCTTCAGAGCCTCTATCGGGTCGATCAGCAGGCCTATGTGTCTTGCCAGGCCGTTGCCCGAGCCGGCCGGGAGGATGCCTAACGGTACGCCGGTGTCGCAGAGCGCGCGGGCTGTCTCGTTGACAGTGCCGTCGCCGCCGCATGCCAGCACGCCGTAATATTTTTTGTCGACGGCCTCACGGGCGAGGCGTGTAGCGTCCCCGCGGGCACTTGTCAGCCGCGTGTCGACGTCAAAGCCCATTTCTTTCAGACGCCGTTCGAGCAGGGGTATGAGCTTGCGTTTCGAGCGGGTTCCCGAAATCGGATTGACAATCAGCATCAATATGGGCTTTGTTTCATTCATGTCGCAAAATTAGTTAAAATGCGCTAATCAGCAAAAAGGCGATTGAAAAATAAGGTATGCCGCGTAGCATAAGCTGCATTTATATATACACCAATTCTGAAATTTTGTTTGCAATATTAAAATATTGATTTCAGTGTACTGTTGCCCCACAGACATGTTGTCAAGTCACTTAAATTGTCAGTCAGAAGCTTAAGATAAGGTTGATTGGAATGAAAAATATAAAAAGCGGACAATTATTTAACTTATGGTTAATAATTATTTACATAAATTTAGATTGTCTATCCAAAATTGTCTATATCTTTGCAGTGTGAAAAACACTGGAGAATATTTGATTTTTACTGAAATTTAGTGATAACGTTTTGTTAGACTCACAATATATACTTGAATTTTGGTTATGAGGGAGTGCCTTACTGTGAAGTAGCGCACTTTCATTTTTTATATACCACATGGAACAAGGGTTTCAACCCTTGTAGTAAACGCTCTGATTAGCAATGATTGAAAGTCCTTAATCCATGGCTCGCTGCCGACTTTGCAAACTCAGGTTGTCATTCTGCCGGCAGTCGAAACCATAGACGAAAACGTTTGTAAGACGTTGACAGGTTCGCTTGTAGACTACGGTGATCCCTATGACTCAGATTACTTTATTTCTTCGTCAGCCTTGCTGCAAAGCCGCCGCCGGGAGCCATTTTGACCTTCAGTTTGCCGCCGCCGGTGACCTCGCCTTTTTCGTGGCGGTAGTCGCGACCGATGCGGGCGGCGTTGACGCCGTCGACAAACATGTCGGATTCATAGACAGCGCCCTCGGGGAGGAACGAGCAGTCGACATCGATTTCACGGTCGTTCCAGTCGGTGATGCCGCCGATATACCATGTGTCACCGCTGCGACGCGCCGTCACGATATATTCGCCGAGGCGTCCGTCGACGACGACAGTCTCGTCCCATACGGTAGGCACAGAGGCGATGAAGTCGGTGCATTCGCCTTCGCGGCGGTAGTTCGACGGAGTGTCGCACATCATATTAAGGGGCGAGTCAAATATCATATACAGAGCCAACTGACGGCAGCGTGTGCCCTGACTCATGGGTTCGCTGTTGCAGGGATAGTAGTTGCCTTTCGAGGCATTGCGCATAGCCCCCTGGGTGTAGTCCATCGGACCTGCGGCCTGACGGATGAAGGGTATCATCACGTCGTATGTCACCTGGTCGTGAGGCGCTTTGCTCCATTTCACCTGTTCGAGGCCGTTGACGCCCTCGACGTTGAGCACATTGGGATACGTGCGGTTGATGCCGGCGGGTTTATGAGTGCCGTGGAGATCGAGTACCATGTGGTATTTGGCGCACATTTCGGCAGCGCGGGCGTTGAAAGCTGTCATCTGCTGGTCGTCACGGTCCATGAAGTCGACCTTGAAGCCCTTGACACCCATCTCTGAGTAGTGGCGGCAGATATTCTCCATATCGCGGTCAAACGCGTGGAATCCCGCCCAGAGGATGATGCCGACGCCACGTTCGGCGGCATAGTCGACAAGCTGCCTGAGGTCAATCGCGTCGACGACTTTCATCAGATCGGCCTCGCCGTTGACAGCCCAGCCCTCGTCGAGTATCACATATTCTATGCCCTTTTCGGCAGCGAAGTCGATATATGCCTTATAGGTGTCATTGTTGACGCCGGTGACGAAGTCGACACCGTCGAGATTCCAGTTGTTCCACCAGTCCCACGCCACTTTGCCGGGCTTGATCCAGCTGATGTCGTCGATGCGCGACGGTTCGCCCAGCAGATAGCTCATGTTGCTCGCCGCCAGGTCGGTGTCGCGGTCGCTGATGACAGCCATGCGCCAGGGCAGAGCGCGGGCCCCGTCGAGACGGGCGATGTAGTCCTCGCGGTCGGTGACGAGCATCTGCAGATTGTTGTGGCCGCCCTGTTTGGCCTTCTTGGGGTAGGGGGCGAAGACTCCTTTAAGCACTCCGTCTTCTTTATCTTTGTTGAGATAGAGACCAGGGTAGGCAATCAGTGCCGATTCTGACAGAAGCACCTTGACGCCGTCGGCAGCCTCGACGACCATCGGCAGGAATATCAGCCGGCGGCTGTCGAGAGCGCTCATCGAGTCGACGGTATAGACGTTCTCGAACGAGTTGCCGAACTGTTGGTTGAAACTCTTGATTTTCTTTTTCTTGACATAAGGGGCCGCAACACGCGGGTCGCCTGCGAAGCGGTATTCGACCGTCTCGTCTTTTATCGTCACAGGCTTCTTTGACTTCGACACCCAGCGGTATGCTACGCCGTCGTCGTAGACACGGAAGATGACATCCCAGTTTTTATCGACTTTGACAGTCACTTCGTTATACTTGTCTTTGAGTGATTTGGCGCGATAGAACGGTGATTCCACCGTCGTGTCGGCGCTCCGTCGGTCGCTCACGCGCGCTTTGACGCCGGTGCCTGCCGTCATGCCGTCGGCTGTGCTTATCGCCAGCTGTGAGGGCTCGATTACGCTTTTGCCTTTGAAATCGACCGAATAGCTTAGATTGCCGTTGAGATTGATGTGTGCGGCTATATCCCCGTCGGGCGAACTCACGGTGACTGACTCGGCACCGCGGGCTATGCCGCAGTATGCCAGAATGATAAACAGGAGTGACAGTATTCTTTTCATGGTCGGAAATTTATATGCCAAAATTAAGCAAAAATTTCTAAACCTCTTCGCCCTGCGCCCCCGAAATCGAACCCGTCGCGCCGCCTGATTGTTATTTATCTGATTCAAGTATTTATTTATGAAACCGATTACAATCACTGTCGGGCGCCGGAAGACGGCTTCGCCCGACGATATACTTCCCTTCAGGCCTATTACGCTCAGCGACATGCCGCTTATCAACAGCATGCTGCAGAATTCGACGACACGCACCTGCGACTATACCGTCGGCGGCATATTCATGTGGATCAGGATGTTTGACTACCGGTACTGCGTCATCGGCGATACTCTTTTTGTCAAAGGCCGCTCTGAGAGCCATCCCGACCGCACGGCTTTTTCGCTGCCTATCGGCGGTGATCTCGGCGAAGCTGTCGGTCTTATCGCGTATTATTGCCGCCTCAGCGGCATAAAACCCTCATATTCGGCGATTCCTGAGGATTATATCGACCGGCTTGCCTCGCTCGCAGGCGGCAGAATCGAACGTCTCGAGGGCTGGAGCGACTATATCTACAGCGCCGAGGCTCTTGCCACGCTCTCGGGCAAACATTATATGAAAAAGCGCAACCATGTCAACCGCTTCATGACCGATAATCCGGCGTGGACATTCGGGCCGCTGACGGCCGATCTTGTCCCCGAGACCATGCTTTTTCTCGACGGCTCGACCTCGACGGCCGACAAGGCCGACCGCGCCATGGCCGACTATGAACGCTCTGAATGTTTCAGGGTGCTTGCCTCTCTGTCGTCCTATCCTTTCGAGGGAGCAGTCCTGCGCGGCGACGACGGCGCCATCGTCGCTTTTACCCTCGGCGAGGTAATCGGCGACACACTTTATACCCACATCGAGAAAGCCGACCATCGCGTCGCCGGTGCGGGCGAGACCGTCAACAAACTCTTCGCCGCCGAAATGCTTCGCCGTCATCCCGGCCTGCGGTATATCAACCGTGAGGAAGACATGAACGACCCCGGCCTGCGCTATGCCAAGGAATCCTACCGCCCGGTGATGCTCCTCGACAAATATAACCTTATCTGACCGGTAGCGGCAAAAAATTCAGCGGCAACTACAGATCACCTGCGGTTGCCGCCCCATCATCTAATTATCAAGCGACGTCTTATATAGATCGTTTGTGTCAGACTGTTATTTGTTGCAGTTATTTCAGTTTATTGTATTCTTCGTCGGTGACGGACTCGAGCCATTCGGTCTGCGTCTCTTCGCCGGGAATCTCGAAGGCGAGGTGCGAGAACCAGCTGTCGGCAGCAGCGCCGTGCCAGTGTTTGACGTTGGCCGGGATATGGATGACTGTGCCGGGAAGTATCTCCTGTGCGGGCTTGCCCTCTTCCTGATACCATCCGCGGCCGGCGACGCCGACGAGCATCTGGCCTCCGCCCTTGGCGGCGTGGTGTATGTGCCAGTTGTTGCGGCAGGCGGGTTCGAAGGTGACGTTCACAAAGGGCACCTGTTCGCCTGAGACGCGGGCGAGGAAGCTGCGCCCCGTGAAATATTTGGCGCAGGCTGTGTTGGGCTGGCCGATGGGGAATATCATCGTGCGCTGGAATTCTGCCATGGCGTCGTCGCCTTTGACATCATCGGCCCACACCTCTTTGGCGAGGCGGAAGGCTGCCCACGCTTTGGGCCATCCGGCGTAGAATGCGTTGTGCGTAAGCGCTTCGGCGATTTCGGTGCGGGTGATGCCGTTCTTTTTTGCATTCTGCAGGTGATGCAGCAGCGATGAGTCGGTGATGCCCTGGCTCACGAGTGATATCACGGTTATGAGACTGCGGTCGCGCAGCGACAGGAGGTCGTTGCGGCTCCATACCTCGCCGAAGAGTATGTCGTCGTTGAGGTGGGCAAACTCGGGCGCGAACTCGCCGAGAGCGTCGTGTCCGGCTGTCTGTACGATTTTCTGTTGTGCCATAACATTTGATGTTGTCAGTGTCATTAATGCCATAAAGGCGAAGGTCAGTGTTTTTTTCATGTTCGTCTTTTTTGGATGTTGCAAAATTAAGGCTATGCGGCGACAGTTTCATTACCATTTTTACTGCAAGTGTTACCATTTTAACGGACGGCCATCGTTATTCCGCTGACATTAATTATATTTGCAATATGATTACTATGAGCGATATAATAGAGACACTCCACCGCGAGGGCTGCTCGTGTGTGATAGCCCGCGGCGATGCGGTCACGCTCTGCCGCGCTCGCGGCGTCGCCGACCTGCTGCGTCTGCTCACGACGTCGCCCGGGACTCTCGCCGGTGCCATCATCGCCGACAAGGTTGTCGGCAAAGGCGCCGCCGCCCTGATGATACTCGGCGGTGTCAGCGCTGTCTACGCCGATGTCGTCAGCCGCCCCGCCATGGAACTGTTCGCCGCGACGGATATCGCCGTCAGCTATGGTCGGCTGACCGATAACATCATCAACCGCGCAGCCACGGGAATATGTCCGGTCGAGAGCCTGTGTGCACCCTGCCGCACGGCCGGCGAATGCCTGCCGCTCATCATGAAATTCGTATCTGAAAACTCAAAAAACACCAGTCATGAATAAACTTTCAGCAATAATCATGTCGGCGTGCCTCGCCCTGACAGGCTGCGGCGCCGCCAACAAATCAGACAAAACCGCTATGGACAAATCATCACAGCAGAACGACACATCTGTCGTCTACATGACGAGCGAAATCTCGCCCGAAGCCATCGTAAAACTCTATAAGGCTCTCGGTCGCGAGGCAACAGGCAAAGTCGCCATCAAGATTTCGACCGGCGAGCCGGGCGGACATAACTTCCTGCAGCCATCGCTGATCGCCGACTTCGTCAGACTCACCGACGGCACAATCGTCGAGTGTAACACCGCTTACGAAGGTCGCCGCTTCACCACCGAAGACCACCGCCGCGCAGCCGAAGAACACGGTTTCACAGCCATCGCCCCGGTCGACATCATGGATGCCGAGGGCGAAGTCAGACTTCCCGTCGAGGGCGGCAAACACCTCACCTATGACATCGTCGGCTCTCACTATCCCGACTACGACTTCACTGTCATCCTCTCGCACTTCAAGGGTCATGCGATGGGCGGCTTCGGCGGCGCGGTCAAGAACATGTCGATAGGCATCGCCTCGTCCAACGGCAAGAGCCACATCCATTCGGCCGGCCGGCTCGACAGCGTCGCAGGTCTCTGGGATAACCTCGCCGAGCAGGACGCTTTCCTCGAATCGATGGCCGAGGCCGCCAAAGCAATCGCCGATCATTGCGGCGACAGCATCATCTATATCAGCGTCGCCAACAATCTTTCGGTCGACTGCGACTGTGACGCATCGCCCGAAGACCCCAAAATGGGCGACATCGGCATCCTCGCCTCGCTCGATCCCATCGCCCTCGACAAAGCCTGCACCGACCTCGTGCGCTCGTCTGAAGACCCCGGCAAAGAGCATCTGATCGAACGCATCGACTCGCGCCACGGCATGCACACACTCGACTACGGCGAAAAAATCGGTCTCGGCAGCCAGACATATAAACTTGTAAAACTCGACTAAAACGATAAACCAATGACAACATCATCGCTTCGTCTCGAATCGCTGCCTTTCAGCAGCTCACGCACATATCTCATGGCGACCCTCTTCGTCGCCGGCAACATTATCGTGCCGCAGCTCTTCCACCTCGTTCCCGGCGGAGGAGTCACCTGGCTGCCGATTTATTTCTTCACCCTCGTCGGAGCCTGGTGTTACGGCTGGCGCACCGGTCTGCTCACCGCATTGCTCTCACCCGCCGTCAACGCCCTGATTTTCGGCATGCCCGCTGTCGCCTCACTGCCTGCCATCGAGCTTAAATCAGTGCTTCTCGCTGTCTTCGCCGGCATTGCCGCCGCCCGTTACGGCAAAGCCACGCTGCCGCTTCTCCTCGCCGTCATCCTCGGTTATCAGGTTGTCGGCACCCTTGGCGAATGGGCCATTAAAGGCGACTTCGCGCTCGCCTGTCAGGATTTCCGTATCGGAGTTCCAGGCATGCTGCTCCAGCTCTTCGGCGGCTGGGCTGCGATAAAGCTGATCTGCCGCCGCTGAAATCCATTTTTTATAAAAATACAATGAGGTTGTGCCACATATCCGGCGCAGCCTCATTGTTTTTAGAAGAGAAGCCAAGCCGCATGGAGCGAGGGCAAATTTAGCTCAAACACGGCCTCAAGCTTGAAGCAAGCAATCAAATTTGTCCTTGTGTCGGCGGCTTGCC
>USIN01000084.1 GCA_900554715.1 uncultured Bacteroidales bacterium | reverse complement strand
GACGGTCTTAAAAACGCCGGCATCTCGGCTGACGGCAATCTGCGCGACGCCTACGCCGCCCACGTCAAGTCGTGGCGCGACACGCTGACGACCGACACCGGCAAATTTGCCGCTTTCATGCCTATTGTGCTGCCTCCCGAACGCAATTTTAGCGCCGCCGAGCTCGCCGCTCAGGCTAAGGTCAACGACGCTGCCATCATCACCGTCGGCCGTGGCTCAGGCGAATTCCTCGACCGTGAGTCGTCTAACTTCAACCTCAGCGCCGTCAACAAGGCGATGATCGCCGACGTCAGCCGCGCCTTCCGCGCCGCCGGCAAGCCCGTCATCGTCGTCATGAATGTCGGCAGCGCCGTCGAGACAGCCTCATGGAGCGACAAGGCCGACGCTGTGCTCTGTGCATGGCAGGGCGGTCAGGAGGGCGGCAACAGTGTCACCGACGTCCTCACAGGCAAGGCCAACCCCTCTGGCAAGCTCACGATGACTTTCCCCGTCAGATACGAAGACCACGCGTCGACAGCCAACTTCCCCATCGACATCATCGGTTCTAAAGGTCTGACAATCGGCAACAAGGGTCCGAAATACGACAAGAAGCTCGTCGACTTCACTCCCTACGAGGAAGACATATATGTAGGTTACCGTTATTTTGACAGCTTTGACAAAAACGTCGCTTATCCCTTCGGCTACGGCCTGAGCTATACGACATTCGACTATGACAACGCACAGGTGAGCCTCGACGGCGACAAGGTTTCAGTCTCTGTCCGCGTCACCAATACGGGCGACCGTGCCGGCAAGGAAGTCGTACAGCTCTATGCCTCAGACGCCAAGGCAAAAGAACGCAACAAACCCGAGAAAGAGCTCCGCGGATTTGCCAAGACAGCCGAACTCGCTCCGGGTCAGTCTGAGACCGTCAGCATCAGCTTCGACGTCAACGACCTCGCCTCGTTCGACGCCGCTAAATCAGCCTGGCGCCGCGACGCAGGCACTTACAATCTGCTTGTAGGCGCATCGTCGCGTGACATCCGTTCGACCCTTCCGCTCGAAATCAGCGAGAATGAAACGCCCGTGCGTGCCATCCTCGCCCCGCGCACTGCCATCAACACCCTCCGCCGCTAACCCGTTCCAATCAGGTCAAATAGAGAGAAAGGCTGCGCCGTAACATTGTTTGCGGCGTGGCCTTGCTGTATTGTAATATGCCTTATTTGCACGTTGTTTCATTTAGCAATCCAATATAACTCTAGGTATTAATATTGACTTCGAGCATTTATTATAAATCTGCAAGTATAATATTCTGTCATTTGCGGTTTTTTTATACTTTTGTGTATGGAATCTAATGAAATAATACTTTATCAGCCTAATGAAGCCCTGAAACTTAACGTTCGTGTAGAGGACGAAACTGTTTGGTTGACTCAGTCACAGATAGTCGAATTATTCGATTCGAGCAAGGGAAATATCAGTGAGCATCTAAAACATATTTTTGAGACAGGCGAACTTGCAAAAGAAGCAACTGTTCGGAAATTCCGAACAGTTCGTCAGTAAGGTAATCGCAGTGTGGCAAGAAATATCGATTTTTTCAATTTGGACGTGATAATTTCAGTCGGATATAGGGTTAATACAATCCGGGGTATTCAATTCCGCCAATGGGCCAATAAGGTTCTGAAAGAGTATTTGCTCAGGGGTTATGCAGTAAATCAGCGTTTAATGCAACTCGAAGACCGCATTGACCGACGTTTTTCGGAATATGACAGACATCTTTTACAACTCGATGAAAACATAGATTTCTTTGTCAGGACTTCTTTACCTCCCAAAGAAGGAATATTCTTTGATGGACAGATTTTTGACGCATACGCCTTTGTCGCCGACTTAATCCGAAAGGCTGAGAAACATATTGTCGTCATTGACAGCTATATCGACGACTCAGTGCTTGTGCAGTTGTCAAAGCGGCAGGCCGGAGTGAAGGTAGATATCTATGACGGTAAGATTTCGCATCAGCTACGTCAGGATGTTGCACGGCACAACGCACAGTATCCGGGAGTTACTCTTCATGCTTACAATAAGGCACATGACCGATTCTTGATAATTGACGAAGAGGTCTATCATATAGGGGCGTCGCTCAAAGATCTCGGCAAAAAGCTCTTTGCCTTTTCTAAAATGGATGCAATGACTGGCTCGGAGATGGTGAAAAAGCTTTAAAGTAAGTGATTTTACTCTTAATAGACTGTCTTGACCGAACAATTCAATTCAACTGTAATGCGAAGGATCGTGGTTCAGATAGAAATCTCTCATAGAGGTTAACCATTGCTATAATCACCATTACATTAAGCAACATCATATAGAATTATAGAATCAGTCCTGTCTAATGCCGAATAAAAGGAAAAAATCGATTATAAAAAACCGAGTCTGCATCGCGAGAGAGATGCAGACTCGGTTTTTATTGTTAGAATGGTGACGGCGGAGAATGTTATTCTTCGTCTTCTTCGCGCATGTTGTGGAAGACGTTCTGCACGTCTTCGTCTTCCTCGATTTTCTCGAGAAGTTTGTTGACGCTCTCGCGCTGCTCGGGTGTCACGTCCTTGAGGTCGTTGGGGATGCGCTCGAATTCAGAGCTGATGATTTCAAAGCCGTTGTCCTCGAGGTATTTCTGGATGTTGGAATACTCCTCGAACGCACCGTAGAGCACGATCTGTTCGTTGCCGTCCTCGTCTTCGTCGTGTCCGAGTTCGTCCACGCCGTAGTCGATGAGTTCGAGCTCGAGGTCATCGAGCGAAACGCCGTCTTTGGGTTTGATCTTGAACACAGACTTGTGGTCGAAGAGGAATGTCAGCGAGCCCTGTGTGCCGAGCGAGCCGCCGTGTTTGTTGAAGTATGAGCGCACGTTGGCTACGGTGCGGGTATTGTTGTCTGTTGCAGCCTCGACGAAGATGGCGATGCCGAAGGGACCGTATCCTTCGTAGGTGATTTCCTTGTAGTCGCCGGCGTCTTTGTCGGTGGCTTTCTTGATGGCACGTTCGACTGTGTCTTTGGGCATGTTGGCAGCCTTGGCGTTCTGCATCAGAGCGCGCAGACGGGGGTTGGTCGACGGATCGGGACCTCCGGCCTTGGCGGCGATGGTGATTTCTTTGCCGATACGTGTGAATGTGCGGGACATGTTGCCCCAGCGTTTGAGTTTTCTTGCTTTGCGGTATTCAAATGCTCTTCCCATAGAAAGTATTTAGTTTGATGTTATTGTCGTTTTTTAGCGGAGTTCGGCGCCGAGCTTGTTCTTCAGGTTGGCGATGATCTTGTTCATTATCTGGTCGATGTGCTTGTCCTGTAGGGTCTTCTCGTCGTCCTGGAGTGTCATGCTGATGGCGTATGACTTCTTGCCGGCGGGGAGGTTCTTGCCCTCGTAGACGTCGAAGAGCTCGACGCTGCGCAGGAGCTTGCGCTCGCTGTCGCGCACGATTTTCTCAATGTCGGCGAGGCTGACCGATGTGTCGATAAGCAGCGACAGGTCGCGTTTGACGGGCTGGGTCTTGGGCAGCGGCGCATATTTCACGTCGCAGCCTGCGGCAAGGTTGACAAGGGCGGCCCAGTCGAGCTCGCAGTAGAAGACCGCACGGCTGACGTCGGCGCGGGCGGCGATGTCGGGGCGTATGATGCCGAGGGCGCCGAGCTGTTTGCCCGAACGGGTGGCTACGCTCAGTGCGGCGGCGAATATATCGTCGTTATACGGCTCGAAGCTCAGGCTGCGGCGGCTCAGGCCAAGACGCGACATGATGGCGTCGACATAAGCGCGCAGGTCATAGAAAGTGGCTTCGGCGGCGGGAGCCGACCAGGTGGCGCGGCGTATGTCGCCGGTGAGCCAGAGGGCGAGGCGCTTGCCTTCGCTGTAGGGTGTCAGCGGCGCTTCGGGAGTCGATACGGCTTCGGGGTTGAAGTGATAGACGTTCCCGAACTCATAGAAACGCAGGTCGGCCGAACGGCGGTTGACGTTGTGGGCTATCGATTCGAGGCCGCCGAAAAGCAGGGTCTGGCGCATGACGTTGAGATCCTGGCTCAGCGGATTGAGCAGACGCACACAGTTGTCGGCGCTGTAGGTCGCGAGGTCTTTGTAATAGGCTTCGGCTGTCAGCGAGTTGTTGAGTATCTCGTTGAAGCCCATGGCTGTGAGCTGTTCCGAAATGGTCTTCGTGAGGTCGTCGGCAAAGTCGGTCGCGCTCTTGTATGACAGCGACGATTTGACGGCGCCGGGCATCGGTATGTTGTTGTAGCCGTAGATGCGGAGGACGTCTTCGATGACGTCGCAGTCGCGGCGTACGTCGACGCGGTAGGTCGGCACGGCAAGCTCGAGGGTCTCTCCGCCGTCGCGGCGCTCTTTGATTTCGATTTCGAGCGAGGCGAGGATGCTGTCGACGGTGTCGCGGGCGATATCGTCGCCGGCGAGTGAGTTGAGGCGCTTGTAGCTGAGTTCGACGGGATAAGGCTCGACGGTTTCGGGATAGATGTCGACGATGTCGCCGCAGATTTCCCCGCCGGCGAGCTCTTTGACGAGCAGAGCGGCGAGCTTGAGGGCGTAGACGCAGCCGTTGGGGTCGACGCCGCGCTCGAAGCGGAACGACGAGTCGGTGCTGAGGCCGTGGCGGCGCGCTGTGCGGCGCACGCTCGTGGGATTGAAGCAGGCGCTCTCGAGGAAGACCGAGGTGGTGCCGTCGGTGACGCCGCTGTCAAGGCCGCCGAAGACGCCGGCGATACACATCGGTTCGCGCTTGTCGCAGATCATCAGGTCGGCGGCGTTGAGCTTGCGCTCGACTCCGTCGAGGGTGGTGAAGGGTGTGCCGTCGGGGCAGGTCTTCACGATAATTCTGCCTCCCGCGATTTTATCGAGGTCAAAGCAGTGGAGCGGCTGGCCGAAGCCGTGAAGTATATAGTTGGTGATGTCGACGACATTGTTGATCGGACGCAGGCCGATGGCCGTCAGGCGTTCTTTGAGCCAGTCGGGACTTTCAGCGACCTTGACGTCTCTGATAGTCAGACCTGAATATCTGATGCAGGCTTTTTTGTCTTCGACTTCGACGGTGATTGCGTCGCCGTCGGGCTTGTCTGATTTGAGAGTCGTGACGTCGGGGCGTTTGAGTTCGGCTGCTTTGGCGTGGCAGGCGAGCCAGGCAGAGAGGTCGCGGGCGACGCCGTAGTGCGAGGCTGCGTCGATGCGGTTGGGTGTCAGGTCGACTTCAAGCACATAATCGTCCTTGAGCTGATAATATTCGGCGGCGGGGGTGCCCGGAGCTACGTCGTCGGTGATGACGATGATGCCGTCATGTGACGTGCCCACGCCGATTTCGTCCTCGGCGCAGATCATGCCGAACGATTCGACACCGCGGATCTTCGATTTCTTTATCATGAAGGTCTCGTCGCCTTCGCCGTAAAGTGTTGTCCCTACGGTAGCGACGACAACAGTCTGGCCGGCTGCGACATTGGGCGCTCCGCAGACTATCTGCGTGGGCTCGCCGCCGGGAAGACCGAGGTCGACGGTGGTGATGTGGAGATGGTCGCTGTTGGGATGCTCCTCGCATGTCAGCACTTTGCCGATGACGATACCGCGGAGGCCGCCGCGTACAGATTCGACTTTTTCAATTCCGCCGGTCTCGAGACCGATTGATGTAAGGGCCGCCGCGAGGTCGTCGGGCGTAAGGTCGAAGTCGAGATACTGCTTCAGCCAGTTGTATGATATATTCATTGTTAGTAATTTATAATTTTGTAGCCGCCGGAGACGCTCCGACGCAATTTAATGCGCAAATTTACAAAAAGCCTACATATTAGACAAAAAATGTTTTAACTTTGTGAGGCCGCGTTCCCGGCGGCATGTTTTGCCTGTGGATAAGATAGTCATCGCTTCTGATTCTTTCAAGGGTTGCCTCTCGTCGCTGGAGGTCGCCGACGCTGTCTCTGACGGCGTCAGAGAGGTTATGCCCGATGCCGAAATCGTCAGGGTTGCGGTCGCCGACGGCGGCGAAGGCACATACGAGGCTCTTGCTACGGCCTTAGATGCCCGTCGTGTCGAGTGTGTGGCGGCCGACCCGCTGATGCGGCCGCGCCGTGCCGCTTACGGCGTCACGGCCGACGGCACGACTGCCGTGATGGAAATGGCTGCTGCCTCGGGGCTCACACTGCTTGCGCCCGAGGAACGCAATCCTCTCGAAACAACCACTTATGGTTTCGGACAGATGATTGCCGACGCCCTCGGCCGTGGCTGCCGTCGCTTTCTGCTCGGACTCGGAGGAAGCGCCACAAACGACGGCGGCACGGGTGCTCTCGCCGCTCTCGGTTTCAGATTTCTCGACTCGCAGGGTACCTTACTTGGCCATATTCTCGAATCCATTGCCTCGGTTGACAGCAGCGGCGCCGACCCGCGCCTGCGTGACTCAAAATTCAATATCGTCTGCGATGTGACTTCGCCTTTCACAGGTCCTGACGGAGCTGCCAGGGTGTTCGCGTGCCAAAAGGGCGCCGACGAAGCGGCGGTCGACCGGCTTGAGCGCGGAATGAAGTCTTTCTCAGCCCTTGTCGGCATCGACCTCGACGCTGTTCCCGGCGCGGGTGCGGCCGGCGGTCTCGCGGGCGGGCTCATGGCTTTCATTGGTGCCGGGCTGAAACCCGGAGCGTCTGTCATACTCGACGAAATCGGTTTTGACGACATCATCGCCGGTGCCACCCTCATCATCACCGGTGAAGGCAGTCTCGACAGTCAGACCCTTATGGGCAAGACACCCGCCGGTGTTCTCGTCCGCGGACAACGCCGGGGGATACCTGTGATAGCATTGGGCGGACGTGTCAGCGACTGCCGACGTCTCCTTGCCGCCGGTTTTACGGCCATCGCCGCCGTCACACCCGACGACATGCCACTTGACATAGCCCTCAACCCTGCTATTGCCCGCAACAACATCAGACAAGCGACTGAAGAAATAATTCAGCGCTTAGTAAAAGAACAGAAAATTAAGCCAATGCACAATGTATAATCGTGACAGGCGACATGGAGCAACAGCTTCAGCCGTTGCATTCAACAATCTGATCACCAAGAATTAACCCCCTTGGTCTATATCGCCTGTCGCGGCCGCGCGATTGCGCAGCCCTTCCACCATCGCGGAAACAACCTATTTGACAAATTAGCCTGATTTGACCAACGTAATCCTCGAAGCCTCGTAGAGGCGAGATTGTGGCATAACCCCAGTGCGCGGGAGGCTCGGAGAGCCGACCAAGCCTGGGGATAGTCAACCAACAAAGTTGGCTAAGCCTCGTAGAGGCGCCGTCGTAGTAGCAGGTCTGCGTTTTTCAAACGCAAATGCCCTTTCATCCCATACCGCGCAGGCCGGCGTACAAGCGCCTCGGCCTACGCGGCCATCAGTAAAATCATCGCCCTGCAGGCGATTGTGCATCGTGCATTATGCATTGTGCATTGACTTAACCTTTTGTTCTTATGCCCTTATGTTCTTTTGTTCT
>USIN01000083.1 GCA_900554715.1 uncultured Bacteroidales bacterium | reverse complement strand
TCGATGTCAATGGCAGTCTCGATGCCAAAAATAACGGCTTTTTTCGAATCGGATGAGCTTTCCAGCCAGACTTTTCCGGTCAGCTGCTCGATGCGGTTACGGGGTGTGTTCTGGAATTCGCCCTGCGCGGCGGAAGAGGCCGTACCGGGGGCATTTTCCTGCCCGGCAGCCTGGGAAGCGGCCGGCACGGCCAGGAAGAGAGCCAGCAAAAAGGCGGTGAGTTTTTTCATATTGAGACCTCCGGCGCGTGAATACGTGCAAACAAGTCTTTCATTTCCTTATAGTTGTGCCCTAAAAGAGCGTTTCCTGCAAGACCGGTTTTCCGTCTTCAAAAGGTGCAGCCCGCCGGGGGAGGTTTCCGGCGGGCTGCTGGGATAATCAGGAACGTGTTCTTTATTTTTTCACGGCGTCTTCCATCATTTTATGGAAACGGGCGAAGAGATAGCGGCTGTCATGGGGGCCGGCTGCGGCCTCGGGATGGTACTGGACGCTCATGACGGGTTTTGTCGTGGAGCGTATCCCCTCGAGTGTCCCGTCGTTGAGGTTGATGTGCGTCACCTCAACGTCTTTCACGCCGTCCACGCACACGCAGAAACCGTGGTTCTGGGAGCTGATTTCCACGTGTCCCGTGGCGTTGTCGCGTACGGGATGGTTGCAGCCGTGATGTCCGAACTTCAGTTTCGATGTGGTGCCGCCGAGAGCGTGGCCGATAATCTGATGGCCGAGGCATATACCTGCCACGGGGAAGTCCTTCATGAGATCCCTGACGATGGCGATTTCCCCGGTGAGGGTGGCCGGGTCGCCGGGACCGTTGGAGAGAAAGACGCCCTGGGCGCCGCTTCTGCGTACGGCTTCAGCCGGGAAGAGGGGCGGGACCATGACAGGGGAGAAACCGGTTTCCTTGAGCAGGCGGATGATATTCCACTTGATGCCGTAGTCGTAGACCACGAGGCGCAGGCCGCTTCCCACGAAGGGAAGTCTGCCGTTTTTGTCTGCGGACACGGTCTGCACCGCGTTGCGGAGGAAGACGTAGGGAGCTTTCGCCGCAACGAAGGGCACGAGGTTCTGTCCCTCCATGCCTGGCAGAGCCCTGGCTTTGGCCGTGAGGCTTTCGGGATCAAGGTCGCGTGTTGAAATCATGCATCTCATGGAGCCTTTGCTGCGCAGCTGAATGGTCAGGGCGCGGGTGTCGATGTCGTATATGCCGGTGATTTTTTCGCTTTTCAGCCAGTCAGAGAGTGAGCGGTCGGCCAGCCAGTGGCTGTGTTGCCATGAATAGTCCTGGGCGATGATGGCGCGGCAGTGTATGTGTGAGTCTTCGAGATAATCGCTCAGAAAGTCGCGGCTGTCGGCCGGCGGCACGCCATAGTTGCCGAGAAGAGGGAATGTCGTTACCAGAATCTGCCCTTCATAAGACGGGTCGGTCAGGCTCTCGGGATAGCCGGTCATGGCTGTGTTGAAAACTACTTCTCCGGAGGCCGATGCTTCATAGCCGAAGGATTTACCTTCAAATTTGGTGCCGTCGGCAAGAATGAGGACGGCGCGTTTTGTCTCTCGCATAGGGGTGGGTTTTGCAGTAAATGTGATTTTGGCTCCCCCAATGATTGGAAAACCATGCAAAGATACGAAAAAAATCCTATTCTTCAGGTTTCGGCGCTTAAAATATGCCTTTATTTCAATATGAATGATTGCAGTGGACGCGAGTTGTAGGTCGACGACATCGTCTCGCCGTAGGCGCCGGCCGAGCGTATGGCGATAAGGTCGCCGCGGCGGGTGCGCGGCAGGCTTTCGTTTTCGGCGAATGTGTCCGCGCTTTCGCATATGGGGCCGACGACATCATATTTTTCGAGGGCCGTACCCGGTTTTGTCGATATGTTCTCGATGCGGTGGTGTGCGCCGTAGAGGGCAGGACGTATCAGGTTGTTCATGCCGGCGTCGAGGATGATGAATTTCTTGCCGACACCCTCTTTGACGTAAATGACGTGAGTCAGCAGTGTGCCGCACTGAGCCACAAGTGAGCGGCCAGGTTCTATGATGACAAAACGGCAGAGGCTGAGGTCGAGATTGTCAATGATGGCGTCGATAAACGGTTTGAAAGTGGGTATCGGATTTGCGTCGGGACTGTCATAGTCGATGCCGAAACCGCCGCCCGTGTCAATGAATTCAAGGTTATGGCCCCGAGCGGTGATTTCTGCGGCGATGCGGTTGACGCGGTTACATAGTTCGACAAACGGTGCGGGTGTCAGTATCTGCGATCCGATATGGAAATGCAGGCCCTTTAGCTGAAGCGACTGATAGCGGTCGAGGACGCCAAGAGCTTTGTCGAGCAGTCGCATGTCAATGCCGAACTTGTTCTCTTTGAGGCCGGTGGTGATGTATTGATGGGTGTGAGCGTCTATGTCGGGATTGATGCGTAGCGCCACGGGAGCCTTTACCGAGCGTGCGGCCGAAATATCGCCGATGATGGCGAGTTCTTCGATTGATTCGACGATGAAACATCCGATGCCGCAGTCGAGTCCGAGATTGATCTCATCGTCGGTCTTGCCGACGCCGGCGTATGATATGTCGGCAGCCTTGAAGCCGCACTCGAGGGCCAGCCTGATTTCTCCGCCGCTGACGCAGTCGGCGCCGAAGCCTGCGGCGCTGATTGCCCGCAGGATTTCGGGATTTGAATTGGCCTTCATTGCGTAGTGGACGTGTACGGGCTGTTGGCCGATGGCTTCTTTCAGCGATGCGGCGGTGAGCCGCAGCAGGCTCATGTCATAAAGGTAGCAGGGCGTCTTGATGTCCCCGAATTCAGTAGCGTTTAACATCATGGTGCAAAATTAACAAAAATTTTGCTTATTTTCAGCCTCAGGTGCAATAAAGCGATGATAAATCAGCCCCGACGCAAAATATCGGTTTGCGCCGGGGCTGTAAATATGTCACCGATTGCAGGTGTCGCTGTTATTTCTGCTCGATGAGAGAGATGGCGAAGCCGCCGCCGCGGGCCATCTTCACGGCGATGCTGTCGGCCGAGGTCACGTCGCGTGTCTCGATGACGTAAGCCTCGGGATTGCTCTGATAGTCGGCGTCATCGGCGTCGCGGTAGATTGTGGCTTTGTAGGTCTTGCCCGGAGTGAGGAAGTCGAGGCTGACGGTATATTCGCGGGCGTTGCTGTCGGTTGTGCCGCCTACAAACCAGTTGTCGCTGTTCTTGTCCTTGCGGGCGGCGATGATGAATTCGCCTGGTTCGGCGTCAAGATAGATCGAGCGGCTCCAGTCGACGGGCACGTCTTTGATAAACTGGAAGGCGTCCATCTTCTCGGCGTAGTGCTCGGGCATGTCTGCTGCCATCTGAAGAGGTGAATAGAGTGTCACATACGCGGCAAGCTGGTTGGCGACAGTGGCTTTTTTGTGGTCATGGCTTCCGGGAACGAAGTCGCCCATGTTCATCTTGACGATGCCGGGAGTGAAGTCCATCGGGCCGCCTTTGAGACGGGTGAAAGGCAGCATTGCCATGTGGCCGGGCTCCATGACGCGGTATTCGGTGCCGAGGGCGCTCTCGTTGCCGACGAGGTTGGGATATGTGCGGGCGAGGCCGGTCGGGCGCACGGCTTCGTGGCCGTTGACCATGATGTGTTTGTCGGCTGCTCGTTTGACGGCGTCAAGATAGTGGTTGACCATGCGCTGGCTGTAGTGGGTGTCGCCCTTGGGCAGGATGTTGCCTACATAGCCGCTCTTGACGGCGTTGTAGCCGTATTTGTTCATGAGATCGTATGCGGCGTCCATGTGGCGCTCGTAGTTGTCTACAGAACCCGAAGTCTCGTGGTGCATCATCAGACGGATGCCTTTAGAGTGGGCGTAGTCGTTGAGTGCCTTGATGTCGAAGTCGGGGTAGGGGGTCACGAAGTCGAAGACAAAGTCTTTCTCTTTGCCGAACCAGTCTTCCCAGCCGATGTTCCAGCCTTCGATGAGCAGCTGGTCGAAGCCGTTTTCGGCGGCGAAGTCGATGTATCGGCGCACGTTGGCGTTATTGGCGCCGTGTTTGCCGCTGGGCTTGACTTTGCTGTAGTCGATGGTGGCGAGGTCGACGCTGTCGAGGTCAGAGTAGGCCCACGATGTCTTGCCGGTGATCATTTCCCACCAGACACCCATATATTTGACCGGTTTGATCCATGAGGTGTCGTCGAGTGCGCAGGGTTCGTTGAGATTGTAGACAAGGTTTGACGCGAGAATGTCGGTGGCCTTGTCACCTATCATGATGACGCGCCAGGGTGTGGTGCGTGGCAGTTCGAGACGCGCTTTCTCGGCGGGGATGCCGGGTGTCAGCCATGAGGTGAACACCATCGTCGTGTCGTTGAGGTTTAGGTGCATCGCGGGGTAGTCGATCAGAGCGGCCTCGTGGAGGTTGATATAGACGCCGTCGTCGCTCTTGAGCTGCAGCGAGGTCTGAACGCCGTTCTGAGAGAACACTGACTGCGATACGTTGCCTATCATGCTGCTGTCGATGTTGTCTTTGATTTCACTCAGACGCGATTTTGTATACTGATATTCCTGAGTGTCATAGTCGCCGGGAATCCACCATGCGGTTATGTCGCCGGGCATCGCAAACTGGGTCATCTCTTCTTTGACGAGTATCTCTTTGATTTTCTGCTCGGGGAATATGTAGCGGAAGCCCACGCCGTCGTCGAAAACGCGGAACTCGACGGCCATGCGGGCGTCGGCGTTCGACAGCCATGCCGTCATCGAGTTATAGGTGTTGTCGATAGAGTCGTTCTCGCCCCAGACGGGTGCCCAGACTTCGTGGAACGACGAGGTGGTGACTGAGTCGATTTTGAATCCGTTTCTGAAATTTTGAGTGCTGTCGAGGGTTTCGAAGCCGAGGGTCGAAGGTTTGATGACGTCTTTTCCCTGGAATTTGACTGAGTATGAGGGGGTGCCGTCAGAGAGCATCGCGAAGTCGACGCTGATTTCTCCGTCGGGTGATTTGATCTGCTGGCTCTTCTGCGAACACGAGCACAGCATCGCACAAGGAATCATAATTGCCGCGGCAAGCCGGGCGGTTGTGGTTTTATTCATGCCTTTGTTTTGGTTATTGTTAAGTAAGTAATACAGTGGCTTTTGATAAAGCGCCGTAAATTTAGCAATAAATTTCGGGAATACAACTACATAAATCTGATAAAAAAATAGCAGCGGCTCTGATTTCAGAACCGCTGCCGTATGGGGGCATGGTATATTCTGGAGCTGATTATTGTCGTGCGCTCTGCATCCGGCGGTTGTGATGCATGAGGCGACGCATGAACTGTCGCTCGGCGCTTTTGAGTTTCAGCAACTGTCGTGGCGTAAGTATGGTTTTGAATGAGTCGAAGTATTCGAGTTCGAGCTGACCTTCGCGGCTCTTTTGTTCGAACAGAGCTCGGGCGGCGGCTTCGGTTTGAATGTCAGAGGCGTCGTCGCCTATGCGCTTCTCGAGTTCACGGGTGTCAGTGTTTATCTGCTCGATAGAGTCTTCCATCTGGTCGTAGAGGGGGAAGAATTTTGACTGCTGGTCGCGTGAGAGATCGAGTTCGCGGGCCATAAAGTCGTGTTTGTAGTTGCGCAGCTCGCTCTTCCAGCGCTCGCGGTTTTCGGGGGTCGGGCGTGGCTGGGCCAATGCCGACGAGGCGACGGTCGCGATAAATAATATTATAAGGTATATTCTGTTCATGTCAGAAATTATTGTATTCGTCTGAAGCAAACAGGGCGTCGAGCGAGTCGAGCGTAGCGGCGTCGAGACCGTCGAGCTGCATCTCGTCGAGAAGATCCCACTGGTTGATATCGTCGATGACATACTCGTTTATGAAACCTTCGTCTGATACGGCTTCGGCGAGTATCGGATTGCTGTCGATGGCGTTGTGACCGTCGGCGCCGCTCATCAGTGTGAACATCTTGAGCATGCACCACACACCTGCGAACATGGCGGCCATATAGACATAGGGCCGTATGCGGGTCCATAGAGTGGGGCGCTCGAGAATCCTGACGGTCGACTCGGCCTCGGGGCGTTCGGGCAACATTGCCGACATACGCGCAGCGAAGTCTTCAAAATAACCGTCGGGGACTGTCATGCCGTCGCGCCGGTCGAGTTTGGTCAATATGTCAGTAGTCTGTTTCATTTTTTAGTGCTTCTGTATTTTTTTGACAGATATCGGGCTAAAGGGTTTAATCGTTGTCTGAAAAAAAGTTCTCGATTTTTTTGACTGCGAGATGATATGATGCTTTCAAGGCGCCGACGCTGGTGCCGAGTATGTTTGAAATGTCTTCATATTTCATGTCGTCGAAATATTTCATATTGAAGACTATGCGCTGTTTCTCCGGCAGGGTGGCTATGGCTTTGCGCAGTTTCAGTGCGAGCTCGTCGCCGTCGATATGAGTGTCGGCTTCTATGGTGTTGGCCAGCGACGCTTCCTGATCGTCAAGCGATATGTTGAGGCGTTTGCGTTCGCGTTCAAGGAATGTTATGCTTTCGTTGATGGCGATTTTATATAGCCATGTGGAGAGTTTGGCGTCGCCGCGAAAATTCTCGATTGACGACCATGCCTTCATGAAGGTATTCTGCAGCAGGTCGTTGGCGTCGTCGTGGGATTCTACGAGACGGCGTATCTGCCAGTATAGCGGCTCGGAGTATATTTTTATCACCTCGGTGAATGCCGCACGGCAGGTCGACGGCTCGCGGAGCCGTTTTACAAGGTCGTCGTTCTCTGTGGGCAGTGTGGCCATCGTTTTCGAGGTTAAAGAAGTGTCGTTATGTTTACAGGTCTCAAAGTTAAGGATAATTTTTTACAGAAATCGCACGGGGTCCGTAAAAAATATTTAACGCCGCGGATGGTTATGACTGGTATTTGCCTTATCTTTGCAACTGAAATGAGCAGAATCAATCATTATATGTGTCTGTTGGCGGTGTCGGCCGTAGGTTTTACGGCTTTCGGCGCTGTGGCGTCTGAGCCGTCAGATACGACAGCGTCGCGACACCGCACGCTCGCAGGCTTTGAAGTCGTAGGCGTCAAACAGCTCCCGTCGGCCGAAATCACGGCGACGACATCGATAACGCCCTCGATGATACGGCGCTATGGAATATCGTCGGTCAAGGATATAAGCGAGATGGCGCCGAATTTCTATATGCCCGATTATGGTTCGCGCATGACATCGTCGGTCTATGTCCGCGGTCTTGGAGCGCGTATGGACCAGCCTGTCGTCGGCCTTAACATCGACAATGTGCCTGTGTTGAACAAAGACGCATACGACTTCGATGTGTTTGATATAGAACGCATCGAGGTGCTTCGCGGAGCCCAGTCGCTCTTGAACGGGCGCAACACGATGGGCGGACTTATCAAGGTACACACAAAATCTCCTTTCACCTATCAAGGGACCGACATCCGCATGGGAGCGGCGACGTACAATAATTATAATGTTTCGCTTACCCATTATCACCGTATATCCGAACGGTTCGCCTTTTCTACCGGAGG
>USIN01000082.1 GCA_900554715.1 uncultured Bacteroidales bacterium | reverse complement strand
ATACGCAGCTTGCTTGTTGTCTTGAGACCGTTGAGACGGCAGAGACGGGCCACGGTCGTACCGTTACGCGAAGCGATGCGGCTCAGAGAGTCGCCTTTGCGCACTTTGTAGGTCGCTGCGCCTTCGCTTGACGCTTTATATGGTTTCGACGGATATGCTGCACGGTATTTTTCGGCATATCGGGCGTTGTCGGCCAGCGAGAAATTGCGGGCCTCCTGATATGTGCGTTTGTCGAATGTGTAGGTGTCGGTGTGGGTCGTCTGATTGGCGAAGTCGAATATGGCGGCCGGATTGATGGCGTAGCCCATATAACGGGTCTCGAAGTGGAGATGCGGGCCTGTCGAGCGGCCGGTGTTGCCGCCGAGGGCTATCGGATCACCGGCTTTTACATACTGGTCAGGCTCGACGAGGAATCTTGACAGGTGGCCGTAGACGGTCTCAAGGTCGTTGGTGTGACGCAACACGACGTAGTAGCCGTAGCCGCGGCGCTCGTATTTTGTCATCCTCACGCGGCCGTCGAAGGCGGCGCGTATGGTGTCGCCGATGTTTACCTTGAGATCGACGCCTTTATGCATGCGGCGGAAACGGCGGCGATAGCCATAGGGCGAGATGTAGCCGGGGTGGGGCATCGATAATTTTGAAACGTTGATGACGGCTGTCTGAGGGACTACGGCGTCGGCATAGCAGTTGACGCGGTTGCTCTCCCATCCTTCGGTGTAAATATCATATTCGGGCTCTTCTTCTTCGCTGAAGAGGCTTTCGAGATATTTGGTGGCGTTGTCGAGCTGAATCGAGGCGTTGCCTTGGTCGGCGAGCAGGTCGCCGTGCTGTTGCTGGTGCTGTCCGGGCAGCAATACGGTCGGGTTTTCTGCCGTCAGGGTCGCCGCCGACATAAGTGCGGAAGCAATCAGTGCGGTCAGTTTGGATTTGCCGGATAAATTCATTGTTTTTCTTGTCTTTATAGCTTATGATTGTAGATTGGTAATCAGTTGAGTTCGTCGGGGCAATAGGTGGCCGGGAGTGTGAGGGGTGTGTAGTCGAATATTTCCTCGTCTTTGAAGAAGCGTTTGATTTCGATGGCCGCGTTTTCATCGCTGTCCGATGCGTGGATGATGTTTTCCTGCGAGCTCATGCCGAAGTCGCCGCGGATGGTGCCGGGAGCGGCGTTGCGCGAGTTGGTGGCGCCGGTTAGCGCGCGCACGACGGCGACGACGTCCTTGCCTTTGAGACACATGACTATGACCGGTGTGGCCATCATCGAGCGCAGCAGCGAGGGGAAGAAGGGTCTGTCGACGAGATGTGCGTAGTGTTCGCGCAGAATAGCCTCGTCGAGCTGCATCATTTTCATGCCGGCGATGATAAGTCCTTTTTTCTGAAATCTGTCGATAACTTCGCCTACGAGACCGCGCTGCACGGTCGAAGGCTTCAATATGATGAGGGTTTTTTCCATTTGTTTTTAAGGTATTTTAGTGATATTCGCTCTGTTTCCCCAAAATTAGTGTTTTTTCCTTAAAAGCCAAAGGGTTTCAGTAATAAAAAAAGCAAAAAAATGTTATGCCTTTAAATTCGGTGTCAATATTCGCAGATATCTCTAAGTTTGCCGTTGACAAAGGAGATGTTAAGCTCTCTCGTCGAACCATATCGTCCTTCGCCTGAAAACTCATATATCCAATCTTCGTGTGCATCGTTGCCTATTGTCATCAGGCTGACGCGCGTGGGCTTGCCGACCAATATTTTGACCGAATCTTTCGACATATAGGTATGCACGGTCACTTCGCCATGTTTGCCGCGGATGTCGATATACTGGATGTTTTCGACGGGTTTGGCCTGCTTCAGAAAATCTTGCACAATAACTTCCTCATCAACGACTTCGTCGGTCAGCTGAGGCTCAGATGCTTTGTTTTTGCCGTTAAGAAACGGTATTAAAGTGACAAGGAATATAGCGGCTAAAAAGCCTAAAACGAAAACGCAGCCTTTGTTCATGGTAATGTGGTATTATATTTTTGGCAAATATAGGCAAATTAGAGCCTTGTATAAAATTTTTCAAGTAAAAAATCAGCTGATGCGGCTCCAGTCGGCTGTGCGGTTGAGGGCGGCGGCGAGTTCGCTCCGCGCTATGGCGTTGTCGGGCGACGTCAGTTCGGGGTCTCGTTCGAGCAGTTCTTCGGCGGCATTGCGCGCGAGCTGTATTATCTGTCCGTCGGTGGCGAGATTGGCGATATGCAGGTCGAAGGGTATGCCGCTCTGCATCGTGCCCTCGATGTCGCCCGGGCCTCGCATGGTCATATCGGCTTCGGCGATGACAAAACCGTCGGTCGTGGTCGTCATCAGCTCGAGACGCTTGCGTGTGTCCTTGGCAATCTCGCGTTTAGACATCAGTATACAGTAGCTCTGGTCGGCGCCGCGTCCAACGCGTCCGCGAAGCTGATGGAGCTGTGACAGGCCGAAGCGTTCGGCGTTTTCGATTATCATCACCGAGGCGTTTGGCACGTTGACACCGACCTCGATGACTGTCGTGGCGACGAGTATGTCGGCCTGATGTGAGGCGAAAAGCTCCATCTGATGGTCTTTCTCGGACGGTTTCATGCGCCCGTGAACGTATGCTATCCTGAACTGGGGGAATGTCGAGCGCACAATCTCATAGCCTTCCTGAAGGCTGCGGGCATTCACTTTTTCGTTCTCCTCGATAAGCGGGTAGACGATATATACCTGTCGTCCCATTGAAATCTGACGGTGGACAGAGCGGTAGATGTCCATGCGCTTGTCGTCGTACCGCAGCAGGGTCTGCACAGGCTTGCGGCCCGGCGGCAGCGTGTCGATGACCGAGACGTCGAGATCGCCGTAGACGGTCATGGCGAGTGTGCGCGGTATCGGTGTGGCGGTCATCACGAGTATATGCGGCGCCACGGTG
This sequence comes from uncultured Bacteroidales bacterium, assembly GCA_900554715.1. Lineage (GTDB taxonomy): Bacteria > Bacteroidota > Bacteroidia > Bacteroidales > Muribaculaceae > CAG-873. The sequence goes on along the minus strand of USIN01000082.1, from coordinate 4,618 downwards.
TTTTTCTTCCACAGCCTGGCACGCTGGGCGACGCCGAAACGGTGTTGTTCGTCGATGACGGCGAGGCCGAGATTCTTGAACTCGACAGTGTCTTCGATGACGGCATGTGTGCCAATCAGTATCGACAGGCTGCCGTCGGTCAGCGCGGCGTGAATCTCGCGGCGTGCGGCGGTCTTGGTCGAGCCGGTGAGCAGGGCGACCTTCACGCCGATGGGTTCGACCATCTTCGAGATGGTTTCATAGTGCTGCCCGGCAAGAATTTCGGTGGGTGCCATCAGGCAGCATTGCAGGCCGTTGTCGACGGCAATCAGCATCGACATCAGGGCCACGAGTGTCTTGCCGCTGCCCACGTCGCCCTGCACAAGGCGGTTCATCTGACGTCCGGTGTTCATGTCGGCGCGTATTTCCTTTATGACGCGTTTCTGTGCGCTTGTCAGCTCGAAGGGCAGGCATTCGTTGTAAAAACGGTTGAACATCTCGCCGACGCGTGTGAGCCTGTGGCCTATCGAGGCGCGTTTGCGATGGCCCGAGCGCATGACCATGTCGAGCTGTATGTAGAAGAGTTCTTCAAACTTCAGTCTCTCGCGGGCGCGTCTGAGCGCATCGTTGTCCGTCGGGTTGTGGACATTGGCTATGGCTTCGCCGAGCGGCATCAGTCTGAGGCTTTCGATGACGCTGCGCGGCAGGGTTTCTTCTATCGACCTGCGTGATTTTATCAGATTGGTGATCCATGTGTGTATCTGCCGCGATGTAATCGAGTTGTTGCGCAGACGGTCGGTCAGCGGATAGACGCCGCGGAAGCTGCCCATGGCGCTGACAGCCTCGGGACGGTCGACTTCGGGGTGTGTCATCTGGCGCACTCCGTTGAATGTCGACGGTTTGCCGAAGATGATATATTCGGTGTCGATGCTCAGGCTGTCGCGTATGGCGCGGGCGCGCTGAAACCAGACGACTTCCATGCGCGAGCGTCCGTCGGTAAAGAGGCCCACGAGTCTCATGCGGGCACCTTCGCCCATCATGTTCAGCCGTATGAAGCGCCCTTTGATCTGTACGCACGGCATTTCGTCGCTGAGCTCGGCGATAGTGTATATCTTCGAGCGGTCGAGATAGCTTGTGGGATAATGTCTGACGAGGTCGGCGCCGCTTTTGATGCCGAGTTCGTCGCGCAGCAGATCGGCGCGTCTCGGGCCGATGCCTTTAAGAAATTTTATGTCGAACGAGCGCAGGCTGTTCATTTCGCGGCATTGTCGATGTGATATGCTGCGAGAGCGATGTCACCTCCGTGTGTGATTTTGATGTTGCGGCTGTCGCCTTCGACAAGGATGATATTGTCATGACCGGCTGCTTCCATGACAGAGGCGTCATCGGTAAACGCGGGGGAGTAGGGCAGGCGGTAGGCCTGCTCGAGTTTGTGTCCGTCGAACACCTGAGGTGTCTGGATGGCTTTGTAGCGAGACCGGTCTACGGCTGTCGACGGCTTGCCGTCGTGCAGTAGTCTTATCGAGTCTGTCAGGGCGACGGCTGGTAAGGCGCCGTCGGCGCGGCCGTCAGACAAGGCCGCGCCGAGACGCTTTATAAGATCGGGTGTGACAAGCGGTCGGGCACCGTCGTGGATGTAGACGGTGTCGTGTCCGGGGTATGCCCCGAGGGCGTTGCGCACCGACTCCCATCGTGTCGCGCCGCCATAGACGATGCGCGGCGAGGTGAAGCCGTGCTTCGCGCAGAGGTCGCGCCACAACTCTTCCATTGAAGGGCTTATCACGAGGGTTATTTCGGCGTCAGGCATGGCCGTGCGAAAGGCCTCGATGGGATAGAACACCACCGGACGGCCGCACAGCGGCACAAACTGTTTCGGAATGTCGCTCCCGAAACGGCTGCCGCTGCCTGCGGCCACTATGACGACGTGGACCGGTTTGTCAGACATCTGTTATCAATAAGCAAACATCGGGTATTCGTTCATCATCTCGTTGACTTTGCCTCTGACAGCCGCGATGGTGTCGGGATTGTCGACGTTGTTGAGCACTGTATCGATGAGTTCGACGATTTCACCCATTGTGTCTTCCTTGACGCCGCGGGTGGTGATGGCGGGAGTGCCGAGACGTATGCCCGAGGTCTGGAAGGGCGAGCGCGAGTCGAAGGGAACCATGTTCTTGTTGGCCGTGATGTCGGCTTCGACGAGGACACGTTCGGCCACTTTGCCGGTGAGTTCGGGATATTTCGTGCGCAGGTCGACGAGGATGCAGTGGTTTTCTGTGCCGCCCGAAACGATTTTATAGCCTTTGTCTTTGAGAGCCTGGGCCATGGCGGCGGCGTTGCGTTTTACCTGAAGCTGATATTCTCTGAACGAGGGCTGGAGCGCTTCACCGAAAGCGACTGCCTTGGCGGCGATGACATGTTCGAGGGGGCCGCCCTGGACGCCGGGGAACACAGCCGAGTCGATGAGCTGCGACATCAGGCGGGTCTCGCCTTTGGGCGATTTCTTGCCCCAAGGATTCTCGAAATCCTCGCCCATGAGGATGATGCCGCCGCGCGGGCCGCGGAGAGTCTTGTGGGTCGTCGATGTGACGATATGGGCATATTTGAGCGGGTTGTCGAGCAGACCGGCTGCGATGAGACCGGCGGGGTGGGCCATGTCGATCATGAGTATGGCGCCGATGCTGTCGGCTATCTTGCGCATGCGGGCATAGTCCCATTCGCGGCTGTAGGCGCTGGCGCCGCCGATGATGAGTTTCGGACGTTCGCGCAGGGCTACCTCTTCCATCTGGTCGTAGTCGACGAGACCGTCTTCCTCGCGTACGTTATATTCGAGGGCGTTGAAGACGAGGCCCGAGAAGTTGACAGGGCTGCCGTGTGACAGGTGACCGCCGTGTGAAAGATTGAGACCGAGGAATTTGTCGCCGGGTTTCATGACTGTCATGAAGACGGCCATGTTGGCCTGTGCGCCGGAATGGGGCTGTACGTTGGCGTATGCGGCTCCGAAAAGCTCCTTGACGCGGTCGATGGCAAGGTTTTCGGCTTCGTCGACAACCTGACATCCGCCATAATAGCGGCGTCCGGGATAACCTTCGGCGTATTTGTTTGTCAGACACGAGCCCATGGCGGCCATGACCTGGTCGCTGACAAAGTTTTCAGAAGCGATAAGCTCTATGCCTTTTTTCTGGCGGAGGTGTTCACGTTCGATGATGTCAAAAATTAGTTGATCTCTTTCCATAGCGGTTATTTGGTTTTTTGGTGGTTTGATCGTTTGTTTTTCTTTACTGAAAAGCCGAAGCGTCCGAGCTTTTCGCCCAAAGCATAATAGCCTCCGTGGCTGTATGCCATCATGCCGGCGGCGGCGAGGTCTTTGGCGATGCGCTCGCGCACCTCGAAACGGTCGAGGCCGGTATAGGGCGCGCCACATTCGTTGACGGTGCCGTCTTCGTTGAAGTCGGAGAAGTTCTTCCAGAACAGGCCCTTATCGCGGAATGCCAGCATGCCGCCCATGTTAGCGTGGCCGTCCTTCTTAGCGGACATGGTGAATGCGTCGCAGTAAGAGAACATCTCGGTAGCGATCTCAGCGATGGACTTGTCAGCGTAGCCTTCCTCATTCATCTTGATGAAGTAAGCGTTCTCAGCCCAGCGAGCGGTATCAAATACCAGCGGGATGTTGTACTTATGCGCAACGCGGTTGATCTCACGGATGTTGCCCATGGAGACCGGCTGGCCGCAGATGGGGTTGTTGGTGATGCAGGTGAAGACCAGCGGGACATTCTCGGGGCCGACAGCGGTGATGAGCTGCTCGAGCTTTTCGATGTCCATGTTGCCCTTGAACGGGTTCTTCTCGTAAGAGCCGCCCTCGGGGATCTCATACAGCAGCTCCTTGTTGTACAGGTTGCGGGGGATGGAGCCCATCTGCTTGATGTTGCCCTCGGTGGTGTCGAAGTGGCCGTTGGAGGGGATGGTGAAGACCTTGCCGGGATGACGCTGGGCCAGGATCTTCTTCACGATCTCCATCAGGACGGACTCAGCGGCACGGCCCTGCTGAATGATGAAGGCATTGGGGCGCTCCATCTGAGCAGCGCCGCCGTTGAACAGGCCGCCCTCGTACTCGCAGAGATAGACCTCGTCCATCATCTTCTCGATGTCACGGCAATCGGTGCGGACCAGGTCGATGACCTTCTTCCAGTTCTTCTCGCCGCCGCGCTCGAAAATGTCGCGGAAGGTATCCAGCAGCACATAGTAGCCGGTGTTGCGGCCGTAGGCCTCGTCGCCCAGGAACAGGGTGGCCCACTGCTGGTTGGTCATTGCGGTGGTACCGGAGTCAGACAGCATATCCACGGTCAGCATGCCGGAGGGGAATGCAAACTCATTCCAGTGCGTAGCGTTCAGAGCGCGCTCGCGCTGTTCAACGGTAGCCTGAGGAAGATCGCGCACCACATATGCGCAGTGCTGAGGCATCGTCACGTTCAGGGGATAGTGCTTCGCATTCTTGTCCATTTTGTTTACCTCCATAATTTGGCGTTTTCCGCCTGTTTTTTTGGAGATACCCCGGTCGTCGCAGACAGGCTTTCTGCCGGCGCCTGGCGGACAGTATCAATTTACGGATTTTTCTCCTTCTTACAGGACTGCGATGCACTCG
>USIN01000081.1 GCA_900554715.1 uncultured Bacteroidales bacterium | reverse complement strand
TCTCTCAAAAGCGAGTGCAAAGTTATAGCTTTTTCTTATTCCCACCAAATATTTTCGCATGTTTTTTCAAGAAAAATTCAACCACCACTGTTAATCAGCGCATTATAAAAACCACCCGTTTGAACTTTTTTTTGGCCGCAAGACAAATGCAGCCCAAAACGACACCAACGCCAAAGAAAATCCCATAAAAAGCAGGATTTTTCCATTTTAACTTCTTTAACAATTATCGTCGCCGACCACTATACTTTATTTCTTAATTTTGTAGCATAGTTATCAGCATTCGCTAACCTATAATTCACAATATAATGCTTAAAAATTTATTCAAGATCGCAACACTGTCGGCGGCGATGGCTGTCGGCACAAGCGCGTGCGGTGACAAAACCACCCCCACCCTATCGTCAGAAAAAGATTTTTTAAAGGTCGACGGCCACAATATCGTCGACTCGAAAGGCGAGAAGTTCTATATAAAGGGAACGAATCTCGGCAACTGGTGCAACCCCGAAGGCTATATGTTCGGTTTCAGCAGAGCCAACTCTTACTCGATGATCAACGACGTCATGACACAGCTGTTCGGCCCGACCGAGGCAGCCGAGTTCTGGAAAAAATTCAAAAAGAACTATATCACCGAAGCTGACATCAGATTCATCGCCTCGAAAGGCGCAAACACCATCAGATTCCCGTTCCACTACAAATTATTCACCGCCGAACCCTTCATGGGCGAGAGCAGCGCCGACGCCGGCTATGAGACCGTTGACTCGCTCGTAGCATGGTGTGGCCGCAACAACCTGCGCTTGATTCTCGACATGCATGACTGTCCCGGCGGACAGACAGGCGACAACATCGACGATTCGGCAGGTTATCCCTTCCTGATTACAGACACGGTGTCACAGACACGTTTCATCAATCTTTGGGAGAATATAGCCGCCCGCTATGCCGACGAGCCGGTGATACTCGGCTACGAGCTGATGAACGAGCCCATCGCCACATTCTGGAACGAAGAAGAGACGGCTGCACTCAACGCTGCGCTCGAACCGCTGTATATCAAAACAGTCAAAGCCATCAGAGAGAAAGACAGCAATCACATAATTCTGCTCGGCGCACCCCAGTGGAACAGCAACTTCGAGCCATTCACCAACTGGACGTTCGACGACAACATAATGTATACCTGCCACCGATACGGCGGCCCGGCGACAGCCGATGCCATCAGGTCGTATATCGACTTCCGCGACAAGACCGGCCTGCCGATGTATATGGGCGAGATCGGCCACAACACCGACGAATGGATGTCGGACTTCGTCGACGTCATGCGCGAGAACAACATCGGCTATACATTCTGGCCCTACAAGAAGATTGAAGACAGCTCGATGACCGGCATTGCCACTCCCGAGGGCTGGCAGGAAATAGTGACCTTCGCCGAAGCGCCGCGCGGCACCTTTGCCGAGATACGTGAGGCCCGCTCGAAAGTCAATCTCGACGCCGCCCGCAAAGCGCTCGACAGCTATGCCGAAGGCGCCCGCGCCGAGAACATGCTCGTCCACGACAATTATATCTCAGCCATCAAGCTCGATAAATAAACGCCCGCATAAAAAAGCGCTTCCCGTCCGGCGGTAACACAGGCGGGAAGCGTTTTTTTATGTCGAATGGGGAATTTTGAATTCTTACTTCATTATCAGTTGTTGATTGCCTCGACTTCGAGCTCGGCGTTGATGACTTCATGCCAGGGCAGACCCTGCTTGGCGAGTTCGGCAAGGAACGGATCGGGATCAAACTCCTCGACGTTGTGCACGCCAGGCTTGTTCCATTTGCCTGTGAGGAACATCATGGCGCCGGTCATTGCGGGCACGCCGGTAGTATAGCTGACAGCCTGCATGCCGGTCTCGCGATAAGCGGCCTCGTGCGAGCAGTTGTTATAGATATAATATGTCAGCGGCTTGCCCTCTTTGTCTTTGCCCGAAATGCGGCAGCCGATCGAAGTCTCGCCGTGATAGTTCTCGCCGAGGTCCTGGGGATTCGGCAGCACGGCCTTGAGGAACTGAAGGGGCACAATCTTGACGCCGTTGTATTCGACCTCGTCGATGCGGGCCATGCCGATATTCTGAATCACGCGCAGGTGTGTGAGATATTCCTGTCCGAAGGTCATCCAGAAACGGGCGCGTTTGATTGTCGGGAAGTTGAGCACGAGCGACTCGAGCTCTTCATGATAGAGCAGATAAGAGTCGCGTTTGCCGATATTGGGATAAGTCAGCTCCATGTGTACCTCGAGAGGCTTCGTCGTCACCCACTTGCCGTCGCGATAGTAGCGGCCGTTCTGGGTTATCTCGCGGATATTGATTTCAGGATTGAAGTTGGTGGCAAAAGCTTTGCCGTGGTCGCCCGCGTTACAGTCGACGATGTCGAGATATTCCATCTCGCTGAAATAATGTTTGGCAGCGTAGGCGGTGAAGACAGCCGAGACTCCCGGGTCGAAACCGCAGCCGAGGATGGCCGTGAGGCCGGCTTTCTCGAAGCGTTCGCGATAGGCCCACTGCCACGAATATTCAAAATGGGCCTCGTCTTTAGGCTCATAATTGGCCGTGTCGAGATAGTTGACGCCGCAGATGAGACAGGCGTCCATAATCGTGAGGTCCTGATAAGGCAACGCCACGTTGATGACCATGTCGGGTTTATGACGGCTGAAGAGCTCGACGAGCTGGTCGACACTGTCGGCATCGACGGTGTCTGTCGTGATATTCGGCGCGCCGATAGCCTTGGCGATGGCGTCGCATTTGGTCTTTGTGCGTGACGCGAGCACGATTTCAGTAAAAACTTCGGGGTTTTGGGCGCACTTGTGTGCGACGACCGTGCCGACCCCTCCGGCACCGATGATGATTACTTTCGACATTTTTTACTGTTTGGTTTGTTTTATGTTGTTGTTTGTTATTTCGGTTGAATCATGTGCACCTGTGTGCCGGCGGTCGATGGCTATGCACACAAAGGTGAATATGCCCAGCACTATCAGCAGCATCGTCTGGCTGCCGAGCACGACGTTGGCAAACGCTCCGGCCGTCGTGGCGTCGACACCGTAGATGCCGAGAGCGAAGATCACCGCCCACTGCCACGGACCTATGCCGCCGTTCGACGGCACACCCATCGAGATGCTCGACATGGCAAAGGTGACGAGCACCGCGGCAAGACCGTAGCGGCTGAAGACACCGGCTGTCGCCGGAAAGGCGAAAAAGACCACAAACATCTGTATGAAGAAACACCCCCATAGACAGACCGTCCAGAAAAGCCACATGCCTTTGCCTGGCATTTTGAATATAACGGCAAAGCCGGTCCATAGTTCATGGATGATTTTCTGAATTCTGACAACGGCCTGATTTGCCGACCGGCGCCTGACAAACCACCACACAAACGCCACACAAGCCACTGCGGCGAGCCACAGCCACGGCGACGTGAGCAGTGTCGCGACAGCCTCATAGCTCCCGGTGTTCTGCGACAGATATGACATAATAGCCCTTGACGACAGCAGAAACGCGAGTGCCGTGATAAGAGCCACCGTGACCGTGTCGGCCAGACGCTCGGCCACCATCGAGCCGAAAACAGCCGTGAATGGAGCCTTCTGCCGCTGGGCTATATAGCCCGAGCGCCATACCTCGCCGAGGCGCGGGAATATAAGATTGACGGCATAGGTGCCGAAAATACTCAGCACGAGATAGAACAACGGCGGCCTGACATCGAGCGCACGCAACTGGATGCGCCACCGTAGAGCCCTGAAGACATGCGAGAAGATGCTTATAAACATCGCCATAGCGATGTAGCTGTAATTGCAGTCGCGGCGTATGATCTCAATCATCTCGTTGAAATCGATACCTGTGAAAAGGAGGTAGCACAGCCCGACGCTGATCACCAGCGGCAGACCGAATTTGAGTATGTAGCTCAGAACCGAACCTTTTTTATGTATAGCCTTGTCTGACTGCGCGTCGTTGTTTGTCATATATCATTGCGAATTTCGGCAAAGATAGCGATTTTTCGCCACAGCGCATCACGATTTCTGATATTCCGAGGGTGACATACCCGTGAGATGCTTGAAATACTTGCCGAAAGACGACTGATTGACGAAATTGAGGGCATAGGCCACCTGCTGGATGTTTTTACCTGAATAGCGCAGCTGGTTCTTGGCCTCCATGATGACGAAGTCATCAATCCAGCGCGAGGCCGAGCGACCTGTCGTCTCCTTGACGAGAAGAGACAGATATTTGGGCGAGATAAAAAGCTTCGACGCATAGAAGGTTACCGACCGCTCGCGTGTATAGTTGAGATGGACGAGTTTTATGAACTCTCTGACATAAGAATGACGGCGCGAATTGTTCTGCCCGTGGCCTTCCGAGAGGCCTATGTGGGCGAGACTGAACAGTATGACCTGATAGAACAGCGCCGCCATCAGACTCGTTGCTATGTTCTGCTCCATCTGGGGATTGATGCGGTTCTTGGCATTGAGGTTCAACAGATCGAAATAGCGCACCATCGTTCGCGACTCTTCGGCTGTGAGGGGTCTGAGAGGCGAAGGTTTCTCGGTATACATCGGCAGATTTATGGCCGAAAAGTTGATATTGATGTTGTGCAGAAATTTTTCCGACATAAACATCAGATAGGCGTCGATATTTATGTTGTCGATAGATTTGGGGTTAAAGACCACCCCCGGACTGAGCGCAAGCAAAGTGTTCGCCCCTATGACATATTGCTCAAGATTGATTTCGACGGTCATCTGGCCGTCGAGAACAAGCATCACCAGCATTCCCTTGATCTTTACAGGCGAATTCTTCAAACGCGTCGTCACGCCGTTTTCGAGACGCAGCCGCGAAAAGAAATACAGCCCGTCAAGCTGACTGTAATCGCTTGATATGTCTTTTAATAGTCTGAGTTGTTCTTCGTTGATAATTTCTTCCATATATACATCGCTGTGATAAGCGAGGCAAAGCTACGAAAAAAACGCCCTATCGGCAAATATCATAGCCGATAGGGCATAGTATTTCAGACTTTTTGACTATAAATGTCGTCCTTTTCGCTTATTTCTTTTTGGTGCGGCGCTGATGTTCCTTTACAAGCACCATAGCCGAACGCGACGGCAGATAGAGCTTGAGCCATTCGACGCCATGGGGTGAGTAAAGAGGGTCGGCTATTGTCAGATGCTCGATTGACTCGTCGACATTGCCGTAGCCGCCGAAATCGCGGTTGTCGGTCGACAGAACGGTGCGGTAGCTGCCGCCGGGAGCGAGGATACCATAGCCGTCAAACGACTTGGTCGGATTGAAATTGAAGACGAATATAAGGTCGCCGCGCATAAACGCCAGCACCTGGTCGTCGTCTTTCTCCCAGAGCTTCCTGACCGGGAGAGCCTGGAAGTTGTATACCTTCGACACAAGTTCTATCATGGCATTGTCGAACGCATTGAGATATTTGTATTTGAGGTCTTCGCGGTCGACAAGATCCCATTGACGGCGGGCGTATTTATAGCTCCAGCCGTTTCCTTCACGCGGGAAGTCAATCCACTCTGGATGGCCGAATTCGTTGCCCATAAAGTTGAGATAGCCGCCGTTGATTGTCGCCAGCGTCACAAGGCGTATCATTTTGTGCAGCGCCATGCCGCGCGAGACGGTCATATTGTCGTCACCTACCATCATGTGCCAGTACATCTCTTTATCGATGAGGCGGAAGATGACGGTCTTGTCGCCGACAAGAGCCTGGTCGTGACTCTCGACATAGCTGATTGTCTTCTCGTCGGCGCGGCGGTTGGTGAGTTCCCAGAAAATCGAGGTCGGATGCCAGTCTTCGTCCTTTTTCTCCTTCAGTGTCTTGATCCAGTAGTCAGGAATACCCATAGCCATGCGGTAGTCGAAACCTATGCCGCCGTCGGCCACGGGAAGCGCCAGACCGGGCATGCCGCTCATCTCTTCAGCGATAGTGATAGCCGCCGGATTGACTGTATGTATCAGCTCGTTGGCGAGAGTGAGATATGTGATGGCGTTGACGTCCTGATTGCCGTTATAATAGTCGCCGTAGCCGCCGAAATCCTGTCCGAGACCGTGGTTGTAATAAAGCATCGAGGTGACACCGTCGAAACGGAAGCCGTCGAAGCGGTATTCCTCGAGCCAGTATTTGCAGTTTGAAAGCAGGAAGTGCAGCACCTCGTTCTTGCCGTAGTCAAAGCAGAGTGAGTCCCACGCGGGATGCTCGCGACGGCCGTCGCCATAGAAATACTGATTATAGCTGCCGTCGAGACGTCCCAGACCCTCGGCCTCGTTCTTGACCGCGTGAGAGTGGACGATATCCATGATGACGGCGATGCCGGCCTCATGGGCGGCGTCGATGAGATGTTTGAGTTCGTCTGGAGTGCCGAAACGGCTCGACGCGGCGTAGAAATTCGACACATGGTAGCCGAACGACCCATAATATGGATGTTCCTGAATGGCCATAATTTGTATCGCGTTATAACCGTCGGCAGCGATGCGCGGCAATATCTTTTCACGGAATTCGTCGTATGTCCCCACCCCTTCACGATTCTGGGCCATGCCGATGTGGCATTCATAGATGAGCAGAGGTTTGGTGTCGGGTTTGAAACCGTCGACAGTCCACTGATAAGGCTTCTCGGGCGCCCATACCTGAGCCGAGAATATATGTGTCGTCTCGTCCTGGACAACACGCGTGACATAGGCCGGAATTCGTTCGCCCATGCCGCCGGGCCAGTGTACCATCATCTTGTAGAACTGGCCGTGCCTGAGGTCATCGGGAGCGAGTTTCAGTTCCCAGACACCGTTGCCGATGGGGCTGAGGCTGTATTTCATCTCTTCGCGCCACTGCGAGAAGTCTCCGATAAGGGTGATTGCCGTGGCATTCGGAGCCCATTCGCGGAAAATCCAGCTGCCGTCAGCCTCGCGGTGAAGGCCGAAATATTTGTGGGCGTTGGCAAAATCATTCAGATCCGTGCATGCGGCAGTGAGCTCTGCTTTCTTGTTGATGGCGTCCTGATGGCGTCCCGTGATAGCTTCGGCGTATGGTTCGAGCCACGGGTCGTTTTTGATTATGGGCAACACTGTCTGTTTGCGGCGTGTGGCCGCGCGGCGAGGTTTGACCGCGGCAGCTTTGGTCGTCGTCTTGGCTTTTGGAGTATCTGATTTTGCCTTCATATATCGTTAAGGTTAGTTATGTTTGGTCATGTCTTTATCACTAAAACACAAACTTAATGAAAAGAACGCACCCGACCGCGTGTTTAACACATTTTATAAATGTATTGATTCATTCTTTGAGCCTTGAGTCGATGATGATGGTGACAGGACCGTCGTTGACAAGCGACACCTTCATATCGGCGCCGAAGCGGCCGCGCTCGACCTTTGTGCCGGTAAGCTCGGCGACTTTCTCGCAATAGCGCTCATAAAGCGGCACTGCCAGATCGTGGCCCGCAGCCCGGATATAGCTCGGACGGTTACCCTTCCGGGTCGATGCCGTCAGCGTGAACTGGCTGACGGCAAGTACACGTCCGCCGGCGTCGGAGACCGAGCGGTTCATCACTCCGGCATCGTCGTTGAATATC
>USIN01000080.1 GCA_900554715.1 uncultured Bacteroidales bacterium | reverse complement strand
GCCAGGACGATGCTTTATTTGTAACCGGGTACATCGAGGACACAGGCCGAGATGTGCCCGGAATATACACGCCCGCAGCAGATGTCTGCAAGACATCGATTCAGGTATCGTCATCTCCTAAAATCGGCGTATCAAGCGGGTAACCCGCAGACATCAGTAATTCTCTATATTCATCTACAAAACTTCTTATGCGATGGTGACTCTTTTGATTCTTGATATAATTGATTCTTACTTCCCTGGATTGAGCGTCTATTGTAAATCCTCCATATCCTTCAGACCAACCTTGCCAATTATTAAAATGACTGTTAGCTTTTAAGAACTTACTAGACTCTCCCTTAAGTATTTTAACAAATTCTGCGACAGCCACTTTTGACGGTATATCGCATAAAATATGCACATGGTCCGGCATACCGCCGATGCGCCATATCTTCACATCGCGTCTCACCGAGAAATTATAAAGAAATTTATACAGTTCCCTTTCATGCTCGATAGGTATCGTCTGCATTCGTCTATAGGTGCCGAATATAAGATGATATGTAAATGCTATGTGGCTCATAGTGTAAAATTATGAATTATCAGTGAATTAGACAAGTCTTTGCAGAATTATTACTGACCTTTTGATTCAATCGATGTCTTACAGACATCAGACGCAGGATGGCATCCTTCCGGGCACACCTTGCTACGCTTCGGTGTACCCGGCTACGAAAAATAAATTGTCTTCCAGACAATTTCATTACACAAGCTTATATAAAACATATAATAATATCGTTGTCCTCAAGGATTATGCTCTTTACGCTATCAATATATCTAAACCTTGATATCTGCAAGATATCTATTTAAGATAAAAGCTTTTAACATATCACATTAACTGATGCTAAAAAGCCTATAGTCCTGAACCAATAAGACGCGGCGGCGTTTTATCTATGAAAACAACATTAAAACTCTATATTATTATGACATACGAACAACCGACACTACCCTATCAGCCTGACGCTCTCGAACCTGTAATCAGCCGCGAGACTATCGACTATCATTACGGCAAGCATGAGAAAGCCTACATCGACAATCTCAACAAGCTTATCAAGGGCACGGAATATGAAGACATGGACCTCGAAGAAATCATCCGCCACTCAGATGGCGCGCTCTACAACAACGCCGCACAGGCATGGAACCATATCTTCTATTTCTTTACGTTCTCGCCCGAGGGCAACCGCGAGCCTACAGGTGACCTTCGCAGAGCCATCGACCGCGACTTCGGATCGTTTGATAAATTCAAAGAAACATTCGAACAGGCGGGTGCGTCGTTATTCGGCTCTGGATGGGTATGGCTATCACGCGATGATGACGGCAAACTCTTTATCTCACAAGGGCAAAACGCTCAGAACCCGCTCAAAGACGGACTCGTACCCCTTCTGACATTCGATGTCTGGGAACACGCATACTATATTGACTACAAGAACCTGCGCGCGTCATATCTCAAAAAAATGTGGGATATCGTCGACTGGGATATTGTAGCCGACAGATACTGAGAAACATACTGACAGCAATGACAGCACTTTAATTTTAAGCATAATGTGATGAATGGAAGGGGAGGTACTCGTGAGAGCACCTCTTTTTCTTTTCTGTCTGTCAGATGACCTCGAGGTTTGCGTCAAGACGCTGACGCACGACTTCATACATCATCACGCCGGCGGCGACACCGACATTGAGCGAACCGATATGACCGAACATCGGTATCGACACCCGGGTATCACAAAGTTCAAGCACGGCGGGCGATATGCCGACGTCTTCGGCACCCATGACAATGGCGACAGGCACGGTGTAGTCGCCAAGGGTATAGTTGATGTCGGCCTTCTCTGAAGCGGCGACTATGCGATAGCCATTGTCTTTGAGAAAGGTGACAGCACCGGCAAGATTGCGTTCGCGGCACACCGGCAGGTGATGGAGCGCTCCGGCCGATGTCTTGATTGCGTCGGCTCCGACTGTGACGCTGCCATGTTCGGGTATGACAACCGCATTGACACCGCAGCATTCGGCCGTACGGCAGATGGCACCGAAATTTCTCACGTCGGTGATGCCGTCGAGCACAAGCAGGAAGGGCATGACGCCGTCTTCATAAAGAGCAGGCACGACGTGGTCGAGCCGGTGATATGTCACGGCCGATATGAACGCCACGACACCCTGATGGTTGCGGCGTGTGACACGGTTGAGACGCTCGACCGGCACGCGCTGGACGGGGATATTGAGCTCGCGGGCGAGCTTGTATAGGGTCTCGGCGTTTTCGCCGTGGAAGTCTTTTTTTAAGAGAATCTTGTCGACTTCCTTACCTGATTCTATCGCTTCGATGACGGCACGCGGGCCGAAGATATATTCGTTTTTTTCCATTGTCGTTTTTTATGTCAGTTTGTGGCGGATAGAAGGACTCGCGCAGTCTCGCGGGCGGCAGCGTTCGTGCTGTCACCGCTGAGCATCAGCGCTATTTCATCGACACGCGCCGCCTCGTCAAGACGACGCAGTTTGGTCTCGGTCGATGTCTCGTTGTCTTCTTTATATACCTTGTAATGGCTTGTGCCGCGGGCGGCCACCTGCGGCAGATGAGTTATCGTGATTACCTGTATGTTCTCGGCTATACGGCTCATCATCATGCCAATGCGTGACGCTATATCGCCTGAAACGCCTGTGTCTATCTCATCGAATATAATCGTGGGCAGCTGCATTTTACGGCCTACGATAGTCTTGATGACAAGCATCAGACGCGAAATCTCACCGCCCGAGGCTGTGTCGCGCACCGGCAGCGGCGAGCTGTTCTTGTTGAAGGCAAAGAGAAATTCGACGGCGTCAATGCCGGTCGGGCTGAGGCGTGTCGGCGTCAGTGCTATGGTGCAGCGCAGGTTCTTCATGCCCAAGGGGCGCGCCTCCTCTTCGAGCGCGGCGGCGAAAGAGCTGGCGGCTGTCTGACGGGCGGCCGATATCGTGCGCGCTATCATCATGGCATCGCGTTTGGCCGCTTTTGCGCGGTTTTCAAGGTCTTCGAGCACTGCATCGCCGTTTTCTATTGCCTCGAGTTTGTGAGCGAGCATGTCACCAAGCTCGATGAGTGCGTCGCTGTCGTCGACATGATGCTTCAGCTCGAGAGAATAGATCGAGCCGAGTCGGTCTTCGACGGCTTCGAGGCGTCCGGGGTCGTCGCGGAAGCGCGATTCATAGTCGCGTAAAGTGCGGGCAATGTCACCGACCTCTATCAGCGCCGATTCGAGTCGTTCGGCCAACGGCGATATGTCGTCTATATTTTTGTCGGCAAGGCCGTTACAGGCTGATGCCGCACGACTCAACGCCGATAGCGCCCCACTCTCCTCGCCGTCGAGTGCGTCGAGAGCCTCGACGATGTCGCGGTTGATTGTCCCGGCGTTTTCGAGTATGGTGCGCTCTTCTTCAAGCGCCTCCTGCTCGCCGGCGACAAGCGACAGAGCTTTGATTTCATCGAGCTGATATGAGATGAAATCGGCGTCGTCGCGGTTGCGGCGTATCATGTCGCGTGTTGCAGTATATTCGCGCAGAATGCCTTTATATATCTCATAAGCCTTGTGATATTCGGCAAGCAGCTGACGGTTGTCGGCGAGACTGTCGATGATTGCGAGCTGATAGCTGTTGTCTGACAGCAGCATGTTCTGATGCTGCGAGTGGATGTCGACGAGACGCACGGCTATGTCGCGCAAGACCGTCAGATTGACAGGCGTGTCATTGACAAAAGCGCGCGAGCGTCCGGATGGCGAAAGCTCGCGGCGCAGTATCACCTCGCCGTCTGCATCGGCGTCAATGTCGTTGTCGGCAAGGAGTGTGTCGAGACCCGAAACATCAGAGGCGTCGAATACGGCCTCGATGACAGACTTTTTCGAGGTGTCGGCGATGACTTTGGTGTCGGCGCGGCCGCCGAGCAACAGCGACAGAGCGCCGAGCAATATCGACTTGCCGGCACCGGTCTCGCCGGTGATGATGTCGAGCCCCGGAGAGAAATCGATCTCGATATTTGAGATGAGGGCGTAGTTGCTGACTGTCAGTGATCTGATCATTTTTCCTGACCTTCTTTAATTTTATCAAGACGCTGCTGCTCTGTCGGATAAATTGGCTGCAACATATTATATACCTTCAGACGCTCGTCGGCCGGAGCCTTTGAATAAACATTTACAAGCTCGTCGAGTTTGGCATCTTTGAACATCGACAGGGCGACAGACATCGGAGCTACTTCGGCCACTTTCTTAATTGCATCGAGCGAGGCCGTAATCTGGGCGCGGCCCTTGTCGGGACTTAGCGCCATCTCGTCGAGACCGCGCCGGTGATAATTATAATACATATCGCGAATGCCCGAGGTTGCCGGGTCGGTAAACGCCGACAGAACCGCACTGCGGTTTTTGGTATCCTCGAAGGCCTTCCAGCCTGTCTCGCCTGACGACTGAGCCATCTGGACTATATTTTTCAACTGCTCGAAATAAGGCTCGCCGCCTTTGGGCGAGAACGAATCGAAGTCAACCGCAAGAATGAGATAAGCATAAAAATTCAAAATCGCCGTGAGCTGGCTCTCCATTGACGTCTGCGAGAAAACAAGAGGCTCGTTCTCGCGGTAAGTGAATTCAATCTTGGTATCCTTGAAGTTGATGAGAGTGGTCGTGTAACTGCTGTTGTAGACCGGGCGTATCGACTGCACCTGCAGGTCTCCGACCATATTGTCATCGTTATATTCCTTTATGGTGAAGAATAATCTACACTCAATCTTTTCGTTGGGCGAAAACTGTGTGTTGGTGAAGATTGTCGTGTTCATATAGTCATTGATGGCCTGGCTGAGAGTCTCGAACACCTGTTTGTTGGTGCCCGACACCTGCTCGGAGTTAATCTCGACCGTGCAGTTGAGTTCCTGGGCTGCGACGCCAAACGAGGCCACGGCCGACATAAATAATAAGGTGAGGAGCGATTTTATTTTTTGCATAGGCAGGCTATGTTGTCAATGATGTCTGAGGCGACCTCGGTTTTTGGCTTAAGACCGTAATCGAGGCGTCGGCCGTCGGCGTAGTGAATCGAGATTTTATTGGTATCGGTCTGAAATCCGGCACCGCTGTCTTTCAGCGAATTCATAACGATCATGTCGAAATTTTTGGCCTTGAGCTTGCGGTCGGCGTTGTTGTGTTCGTCGTCAGTCTCGAGGGCGAAGCCCACTGTAATCTGACCGGGGCGTTTACTGCGGCCGAGCGTGGCGGCGATATCGGGATTCATCGTCAGGGCGAGGCTGTCTACATTGTCTTTCTCGCGCTTGATTTTCGAGGTCTTGGGATCGGCCGGACGATAGTCGGCCACGGCCGCAGCCATGACGGCTATATCGGTGTCACCGAACAGTTTTTCACATTCAGCCAGCATCTCGAGAGCCGACTCGACTCTGACGACCCTGACGCCGGGGTGCGAAGGAACAACGCTGACGGGGCCGCTGACTATCGTGACGTCGGCGCCTCGCGAGGCTGCCTCATCGGCTATGGCATAGCCCATCTTGCCTGACGAGTAATTTCCTATGAATCTGACGGGATCGATGCGTTCATAAGTAGGTCCGGCCGTGACGAGCATTTTTTTACCGGCGAGATCCTGCGACGATTCGAAGAAGGCGTCAAGGACCTTGACGATGTTCTCGGGTTCTTCCATACGGCCCTTGCCGCAGAGATGGCTGGCAAGCTCGCCTTCGGCAGGCTCTATGATATGGTTGCCGTAGCTGCGCAACAGGTCGAGGTTACGGCGTGTCGACGGATGCCGCATCATGTCGAGGTCCATCGCCGGAGCGACGAAGACGGGCGCTTTGGCCGAAAGATAGGTCGTGACGAGCATGTTGTCGGCCACTCCGTTTGCCATCTTGCCTATCGTCGAGGCCGTCGCCGGAGCGATGACCATGACGTCGGCCCAGAGACCGAGATCGACATGCGAATGCCACTCGCCGGTGTTTGCCGTAAAAAATTCGCTGATGACAGGCTTGCCGCTGAGAGTCGATAGGGTCACGGGTGTGATAAATTCGCGTGCGTTGGGCGTCATCACTACCTGTACCTCGGCACCGGCTTTGACAAGCAGACGGACAAGTATCGCCGTCTTATAAGCGGCGATACCTCCTGTTATACCTACGATTATATGTTTGCCTTTGAGCATTATACTGAAGTCGATTGCGTTTGACGGACCACGCGCTTATTTCTTCATCGCATGGCGGAGCCTGATGCGCGTGAAAGCGTCCTTGGTGTTTTTGGTGAAGTCGCCTTGCATGATCCAGCTGTAATAGCCGGGATCGTTTTTGAGCACTTCTTCGGCCAGACGGCCTTTGTATTTGCCGAAGTTGATGACTTCGCGGTGCTGTTCGTCATAAATCAGACGACCCATGAAGTCGACGTTGCGGTTCTGCGACGAAAATTCCGAGAGAGCCTCGATGTCGTTGGGCAGGTCTTCATAGCGGTCGAGCTGGGCCTTGAGCACCTCATAAGTCGCCATCGTGTCGCCTGCGGCGCTGTGGGCCTCATCGCCCAGGTCCTTGCCGCAGTAGAACTTATAGGCGGCGACGAGCGTGCGCTGCTCCTTTTTGTGGAATATTGTCTGCACGTCGACAAAACGAGCCTTACTGAAGTCGAAGTCGACGCCGGCGCGCTGGAATTCCTGATCGAGCAGCGGGATATCAAAGCGGTTTGAATTGAAACCGGCGATGTCACAGCCTGCGAAGAAGTCAGCGAGCGAGCGGGCCACTTTTCTGAACTCCGGCTCGTTTTTGACGTCCTCGTCGGTGATGTGATGCACGGCCGTAGCCTCTGCCGGGATGGGACAGCCGGGGTTGATGCGGCGTGTCTTGACTATCTCCGAGCCATCGGGCATCACTTTGACGACTGAGATTTCAACAATACGGTCGTTGGTTATATTCGTACCCGTCGTTTCGAGATCAAAGAAAACGATGGGCCTTTTCAGGTTAAGCTTCATAAAGAATGACAGATTAGAAATCGCCGACGGTCATAGGCATAAGAAGCATCACAAGCTCGGTGCCGTCGCTCTCTTCTGCGGGACGGAAGACACCGGGACGGCCGGGATCCGAGAGCTCGACAACAACGTCGTCGGTAGTGATGACATTGAGAATCTCGATGAGATAGGGAGCGCTGAAGCCGATGGTCAGCTCGGTGCCCGTAAACGAGCAAGGCACCTGTTCGCGGGCGCTCGTGCAGCTGCTCGAATCGTTGGTCTTCAGAAGTATGCGCTCGGGAGTGATGCGGAATTTCTCAAGGGCGAAAGCCGGGTCGACAAAGACGGCGACACGACGCACGGCGTTGAGCATCGTCATGCGGTCGACCGTCAGCGTGTAGGCGTTGTTCTTGGGAATTACACGGTTGTAGTCGGGGAAACGACCGTTGAGCAGGCAGCTGCGGAAAGTGAATCCGGCTGACTCGACGGTAGCGTTCTTTGAGGTCAGTGTCAGTGTGAGTTTCTCCTCTTTAGCGAAAATATTCTTTATTATCGAAGCCGGCTTGGTCGGTATTATGCACGAGCCTTCGCCGCCGGGCTTGATGTTGCGGTCGATATAACGGACGAGCTT
>USIN01000079.1 GCA_900554715.1 uncultured Bacteroidales bacterium | reverse complement strand
GAGGATTCAAAATTGAAAACAGCGACTATGACGATTACGATGCATCTTATACGGGCTATAATGTCAAATTCGTACCCGTCATGTTCGGTTATAAATTCCCCGTCACAGACAATATAAAAATCGACGGTCATTTCGGTATATTCGCAAGTTACGATTTTTCTTCGAGTAGCTCAGATGATTACGAAATTGACCTGGACAACAAATTTGATGTAGGCTTGCAGATTGGTGCCGGCGTATGGTATAAACGCGTCAATCTCGACTTTATGTACCAAAGAGGTTTTATCAATGCCGATCCATGCATCGATTATCATTACTACTACGACGGAGGTGCGTCAAACATGTTTATAATGCGTCTCGGTGTAGCATTTTGACACATAATGTCATACAGTATCTTCATATGTATATAAAAGCCTTATTGCCACTGCTATGTATCCTATCGGCAAGTCTGTCAATCTACGCAAAGAAAGATACAGCCAAAGATGACAGCCCAGCAAACCTCGCCGAGTGGGTACAGCAACAGAAAGATGTACTCCCGGCTACCGTCGACGGGGTTACTGTCTATCGGCCAACTATCGATAACGGCAACGCCGTTATTTCAGGTCTCACTGACATTCCTGACATTGACAAAGAACGTGTTTTTGTCGCCATGATGGTATACGCTGCCGACAATCTCGACCTTGAAACCGAGAGAATTGACAATGTCGACTACTCTAAAAAACGCTTTGTCGTCGCTCGTAATGTCTCCGAAGGAGAAGGTAAAGATGCAGCTACATACACTTACAACAGCGCGTTTCAGGCATTTGACGGCATCATGTCGTTTCTAACATACGAAATCAGCATCGGCTACCGCGAAAAAGGAATAATTCCACGAACACTCGCGTTTGAAAAGCTAAAACCCGAAAAAAATACGCGTCACAAGGAGCTGATAGAAAACTTTTCTATTCTAAATTCAAAATACCTCGACGGCATGGCCCGTTTCGTCAAGAATGCAGACAATATCAGTGTCTCCCATTGGGACGAAATAAAAGCTCGCAAAATTGTCAAAGGCATGAATGCCACCGAAGTAAAACTTATCGCCGGCCGTCCGAGAAACATAACAGAAAGCGGCAGCCGCGAAAAGTGGATGTACAACAACGATTTTGTTGTCATTTTCACCGACGGAATAGTTTCTAACGTCGTGCAATGACATACCTAAGCATGTCATAATAAAAGAGGATACTCACGAGGTATCCTCTTTTATTTTATTGGAATAATTCCTTATCTTTGTGGCATGAAGCCTAAAAGAATAATCCTTATCAGACACGGGGAGTCGGAAGCAAACGTCAACCGCTATCTCTTCGGCAGCGTCCCTGACTATACAATCGAACTGACACAGAAAGGACGCCAACAGGCACTCGAGGCCGGCCATCGCCTCAAAAAGCTCGTCGGCGACGAATCGCTATACTTCTATGTCTCACCTTTCTGGCGCGCACGCTCGACATTTGAATGTCTCGCCGCAGCCTTCCCGCGGACACAGTTTGTCTATAGCGAAGAACCCCGGCTGAGAGAACAGGAATGGGGCTATCTGCGGTCAGAAGACGAATTCGACAGAATCT
This sequence comes from uncultured Bacteroidales bacterium, assembly GCA_900554715.1. GTDB lineage: Bacteria > Bacteroidota > Bacteroidia > Bacteroidales > Muribaculaceae > CAG-873. The sequence goes on along the minus strand of USIN01000079.1, from coordinate 6,019 downwards.
GTCGCGAACGGCGCGAATACGGCACGTTCTATTACCGCATCCCCGGCGGAGAAGCCGGCACAGACGTCTACGACCGCGTCAACGACTTGCTCGGCAGTCTAAACCGCGATTTCGCCGACCCACAGTTTCCCGAAAACTGCGTGCTCGTGACACACGGACTGACAATCAGGCTATTTGTCATGCGGTTCTTCCATCTCACCGTCGAAGAATTTGAAAGCATGGCCGCACCCGTCAACTGCGAGCCCGTCGTCATGGAGCTGCAGCCCGACGGCCACTACCGCCTGGCCACAGAAATGCGCCGGTCGACAGAACCCTTGCGTTACTCGCGGCCGATAAGACTGTGACAACGCTTACTCGGGCAATGTCGGCTGCGTGTCGTCTTTGCCTTTAAGCTTATTTATCTCCCTGACAAACGACTCCGGCAGAATCACATTATAAAGATCCATTGCGTCGGCAAAAAGCGGAGCGATTTCAGAATCCTTGAAACCCGCTATGCCGCAGCCGATGCGGGTGACATAGAATGTCGTCTGGTCCCACTCGCGGGCAAGCTTAATGAAATCGTCGACGTATGGTTTGATCGTCTCCACGCCGCCCTGCATCGTCGGGATAGCGTAAGACTGACCCTGCATGCCTACACCCTGCCCCATCTTGGCGCCGAAAAGTTTGTGAGCCACACGTGCCGCGCCGCCGCCATGCATGCCGGCCAGATTGCTGCCGAAGACAAACACCTCATCCTCACCCAGCGAAGTAATATTCTCAGGAGTATATTTCAATGTCATAGTTTTATATTTTTAGTAATTGGATAATTTGCTGATTACTCTGTTGCGTCATAGTCGATATAAATCGGGGCGCCGAAAGGCAAAGTCTCCCATTGCGACTGGCTCGCGTAACGGTAACGCGTGCGGCCGGTCAATGGTTTAGACTTCATTATGAATTGTTTGCCTCTGAAGTTCTCAAGAAATTCGAGTTCTATATAATATTCCCCTTTTTCGAGCATCATCTCCTCGGGAAAAACATACGTAAACCATTCGTCCTTGAGATTACTCTTATAGAAATCAAAATATACCGGCGGCATGTTTTCAATCAGATATTCTCCGTCTGTCTTCCTGTAGACATTCACTCTAAATTTCATATGGCCGACAGTGGCGTCATTGTCGATTACGCAGAAGCCCAATTCCTTGAGCCACGCCACGCTTTTGACCTCCAATGGAATTGCAACGCCTTGACCGGCGGCACGGTCGCTTTCAATCTCGATATACACAAAACCTCCCTTACCCTTACGTCCGGCCGTCTTATGTTTTATGTTGCGCGGCTTTACGACCACCTCATTAAGAGCCACAGTCACTTCCGCCAGCCTGATTGTGTCTCCGTAGGCCATCAGATCTCTCAGTCTGAAATCTCTTGTCTCATAGCCGACACAAGATATACGCAGTGTGTCGTCTAGCATTTCCCGCGGGACAGTGAGCCTGAATGTTCCCGTTGAATCGGTGACCGTCCCGAGGGTTTTATTCAGCACTCCGACGCTGGCATAGACAACCGGCTCGCCCGTCGTGGCCGACACGACTGTCCGCGCGCCCATAACCATACCGCCTGACAACACTGATATCCATACCGTTAAACAAACTAATGCCGTTCTCATCTATAAGTTCAATCTTTTTGGCCTTAAATATACACTATAATTTATTCCTCTGAAAATAAATCTGCTCTGATGCAATCATATTCTGACATCACCAATTCGCGAAACCTCAGCTGCGAAGGCGTATCCGACAGCTTAGGCTTCACCGGAAAATTTCTGTCATACTGCTCGAACTGTGTCATATCGGGCTTATAAGCATCGCTCTCGACAAAGCGCCCGGACAAAGACGACGGACAGGTCGCACCGAGTGGATATAACATAAGAGCCGGAGAATATTTATTGTCGGTTGTTCTTATGCCGTAATCGGCCGCTTGCCTGAACCCATAGCGGCAATATAACAGCGGATCTCCGCAAAGCAATATTGCCTTCCAATCCATTTCCGACGCCGCTTTTATAACGCTGTCTATAAGAAGGCGGCCAATGCCCTTGCGCTGATACTGTGGCAGAACAGATATAGGGCCGAGACACAGAACTTTATGCTGCCGGCCATCGTCACCGTCAATATATGAGGCGGCACAGACAACGTTGCCGACAATTCGTCCGTCGCATTCGGCGACGAAATCGAGTTCCGCGGCAAAGTCAGATGACTGCCGCATGCGCGACAGCAGATAATGCTCGGTGCATCCCGGTTGGTAAACATTCCAGAACGCTTCGCGGGTAAGGTTCTCGACTGCCCGATAATCTCCGGGTAATTCGTTTCTTATGATAATATCATCCATTTACCGGCAAATATAACGAAAATCACGATTACAACCAAGATGTCATGAGGCTCCGCCGCCCGCACGGTATCTTTATGTGACATCTGAGTCAATCTTAATTGGCCTTTTGGTCGCATATTGTCATCAAAAAGGAACAACACTCTAACAGACTGGCATTTACATAATAAATCCCGATGGGTTTTATCCCAATTTATAAGTCAAATGGAACACATCGTACCCGAGAGTTTTGCCGATATTTGCATTGCCAACGACTAATCTTATTATTTTTCATAAATGCTGAAAAAACTGATAATGACATTGACGGCAATCATACCGCTGACAGCTTGTGATATGATTGAAAGCCATCCTTATGACGTAAATGTCACAGGCGAGAAACATCTGACTGACAGGAATACGGCTCTGATTGAGGCTGCACTCGAAGGCAAGACATCGTTTACGTTCGCGATGATATCTGACACACAGCGCGGCTATGATGAGACGGCCGATGCGGTGAGAGCCATTAACCGGCGGGGCGACATCGACTTCGTCGTCCACGGCGGCGACTTCACCGAATATGGCGCGACTCGCGAATTCGAGTGGGCGCGTGACATTCTCGGGCGTCTTAAGATGCCGTATGTCAGCGTTATCGGTAATCACGACTGCATCGCAACCGGCATTGAGGCATACGAGACGATTTTCGGAGATCAGGACTACGCTTTTACTGCCGGCGACGTCAGATTCATCTGCCTGAATACTAACGCACTCGAATTCAACTATTCGGTGGCGATACCTGACTTCGGATTCCTGAAAAATGAGCTGGCAGCCCTGCCCCCGTCGGTCACACGAACCATCGTGCTGATGCACGCCGGACCGTTCAGCGACCAGTTTAACAACAACACGGCTCATGAATGCCTTAAAAATTTTCCCGGGCTGCAATTCTGTCTCTACGGCCACGGTCACCACGTCCAAGCAACTGACATGTTTGACGACGGAGTAATATATTATGAGTGCGCCAACATAAAAAAACGGTCATTTTTGGTTTTCGACATCAAAGACGACGGATCTTATGATTATGAAGTGGTCGATTTTTAAACGTATTGCGGCTGTTGTGGCTATGATTGTCACCGCCGCGGATATCTTTGCGATAAATCTGCGGCCGGCGTGTATTTCTTGCCAGACAGGAGGCGGCATGGGCATTGTTTCATGCGGCCCGGGCTGGCGATACGGAGCCGGGCAACGCTGGGAGACTGAGTTGTTTGTGGGCTTAATCCCCAAATATGATTCCAACTCGTCAAAAGTGACCTTCGCCTTAAAAGAGAATTTCATACCCTGGCAAATCAAAACCGGCAACCGGTTTACATTCGAACCGCTCACGTCGAGCCTATATTTCACGACCGTAATCAGCGACCGCTTTTGGGTGAGGCAACCCGACAGATATCCATCGGGTTACTACGGACTGTCGACAAAAATCCGCACCAACATCGCTGTCGGCCAGAGGCTGAAATGGCACCTGCCCGAATCTGAAAGTTTCTGCAAATCAGTCTCAGTCTATTACGAAATCGGCACCTGCGACATATATCTTCTCAGCGCTACCGGCAACAGCGAGATAAAGCTCCGCGACCGGCTGCAGCTCTGCATCGGCGTGAAACTGACCTTTAAAAAGCGATAAAAAAGGCTTTTAGAGGATGCTTAATAATAAAAACACCCTCTTATTTCTTTCTTGATTTCGGGTATGGCAAGTCGTCCCAAAGAGTCCCGATGACTTTGAGCGCTTTGCGTTGGTCAGAAAGGTCAAGGATATAGGCCTCTTTGGCTCCGGAATAGGGACAGCCGCACTCAGCGTCGGCCATCAAGTCACCGATGCAGGGCAACCGCTTGACATAAGCGTTGTTGTCACAGGCGGTTATGACGCATTTCTCGTTGACATAGACGACATAGTCGCCCATCATCTTGCGGGCACGCACGGCGCCAAGCGGTTTGAGCGTGTCACATACGAAATCGATAAATTCGGTGGTGCAGGGCATCGTTTATCCGGGAAACAAGCTACAGAAGCCTTGTTTGTTAAACTGATAATACATCTCGATGCGGTCGGGCGTGTCGTTGCCGAGAAGCAGAAGCAGCTCTTTGGCAAATTCAAGCGTCGCCGAACCGTTTGCAGTCACGATGTTGCCGTCAGCGACAGCCTGCGCGTTGACATATCCGTCGGAATTCGTATAATTGTCACCGCCCCATAGCTTAAGTTGATCAAGGCCGTTGCCTGTGTGCCGGCAGGCATTGAGAAATCCGTGCGCGGCCATGAATGAGGCCGCATTACAGATTGCACCGACAATTTTCCCGGCTGCAAGCGCCTGCTTTACAAGTGGCACGACTTCTTCCGCGACAGGCTTGGCCCACCCGAAACCGCCGATAAGCACCAGCGCGGCATAATCGTCAGGCATCGTGTCAAACGAATAATCGGGCACTGTCGCGAAACCGCCTATCGATCTGACGGGTGCCATCGTAGGCGCCACGACCTTGTTGACATACTTCGGATTCTCTTTCAAGGCAAATTCATCAGAAGCTATCGCTTGCGAAAGATAGACCGCTTCATGCGCCGCATAATCCGGCAGCAAAATATACAAAATATTGTTCATTATTACAGGGGGTTATATGACTCGACATCAGTTAGTGCTAATATATTCCGCCTGCAAAATTACAAATTATTTTTGTGTTACGAGGCGCCACTTTATTCACAGAGTTCGATGATGATGCCGTCGAATATCAGCATACAGCTCTCATAATAGCCGTCGCCCGTCACACGTGGTCCACGCAGCAGTTCATACCCGTCATCGGCGAGACGGCGAGTCATGGCATCGACAGCCTTCCGGCTGCCGAGCGATATTGCCATGTGGGCATATCCCGGGTCATAAAGACCGCGTGGGATCGTGGCGTCGACTTCGGGTCGCGTCATAATCTCTATACATGCAAAACCGTCAAGCGAGATGAAATATGACGAGAAACCTGTGGCGACGTTATTATACCGTTTGCCGGCCACACCGCCGAAATAATCCTCGAAAAACCGCCGCGCTCTCTCGAGGTCGCAGACATATATCGCGACATGATGTATTCTCACTGCCGTCATCGTTTAAGCCATTTTTCTGTCAGCCAGGCCCTCACCGGCGTGTCATAGACCTTCACGGCGGCATAAGCGACGGCGATTGACGCTACGAATATACTTACAGCCACAAAGATATGTGTCGACAGCGGTGCCCCGGCATGCTGCGCGGCCCAGTTCATTTGGACGTATATCATCGGATAATGCGTGATATAGAGCGGATAAGAAATCTCGCCGAGGAAGCGGCACAGGGCCGTCGCCTTTTTACCCTTGAGCGGGCTGCCCGCACCGGCAGCCACTATCGCCGGGAACACAAAAAGAATAACGCCGGCACAATACAGTCCATTGAGCCACGGCATATCCTCGCCGCCGACATGCGGGACTGCCAGAACAGCTGCCAGTGCCACCGAACACCACAGGAAAGCATTCGCGCCTAAATTTATGCGGCAGCGCGAAAGCCTGTAAAGCAGCAGGCCGCCGAAGAAGGGATACATCAGACGGCAGATGCCGATATAAATCTGGTCGGCTGTCAGACCGAAACCGCCGATGATGTTCGCGATCGTATCTTTCATACCGAGCGACACCGCAAGA
>USIN01000078.1 GCA_900554715.1 uncultured Bacteroidales bacterium | reverse complement strand
CGGCTGTGCCTATGTCTGCCCGTATCTCAAACAACCTCGGTCTTGAGTATGACCCCTCGAACTACCTGCTCATGCACGCCATGGGCCCCAACGTCGCAGGTGTCATCGGTTCGGCTGTAGCCGCAGGCGTACTGCTCGGCTTCCTTGCCTGATAGAAAACGATAAGAATATTTGCCCCCGCGTTAACAGATTGTCGACACGGGGGCAATTTTTTAATAACAAATCAAACCAAACGTCCCATAGGATGTTTTAAAATTAAACGACCATTTCTAATGCAGCTAAAAACCACAGTCCTTTCTCCAACAAGCAGCTTTTTCATGATGGCCGGAAACAAGTAAATCAACATCCGACAGACAGACGATTATGATTACAAAACAAGTTATCAATACTTTATACAAAAAGTACAGCAAGCTGCCAAAGAGCCCCGACTGCCTCGACTTCGCCCTGCTGTTTGACTATGTCGCCGAACACCATAACATCACCATCGATCTTGAAAACGACTGCCTGATTATCAGAAGTCTCGATCCCTCGTCGATATTCCACAAAATCCCCCTGTCGCGCATACACGCAATAGTCCCTTTCGAAGAGTGGGTCGCAATCGTACTCCACTCATCAATCATCTTCCTCAACAAGAAGTCATCGAAAGTGTCGGTTCATATCAAAATGCCGAAGCCGACTCTCTGGGAACGTCTGAAAGGCATCTTCTCGCGCGGATAAATCATTCGATGCGCGACCTGAGCGCCTGAATGCGCCTGTGGGCGTCAACGATACGCGACTCATCTATACGCCCCTCTTTTACCGCCTTTACTATCAGATTCACTATTTTTTCGGGACGGTTGGCTTCATAGCCTGTGCTTATGTTATTTCCCATTATCATCATGTCTGCCCCGGCGTTGATAGCCTTGACAACAGCATCGTCAATGCTGTAATTGTCTATTATCCCCTTCATATACATATCGTCTGTAATAATCACACCGCCAAAACCGAGACGCTCGCGCAAGAGTCCGGTCAGAATCTTGTGCGACAGTGTCGCGGGATTATCGGCGTCGATATTGCGGTTGAATATATGTGCCGTCATTATCGCCTGAAGCCGGCCGCCGTCAATGAGCTTCTTAAAAGGTATCAGTTCGGTCGAATCCCACGTGGCCGTCACATCCGTGAGACCATAGTGAGAGTCAGCTGTCGCGCTGCCGTGGCCGGGGAAATGCTTTCCGACGGCTATAATCTTTTTGTCAGCCAGACAATCTATAACAATCGACGTGTGGGACACAATGCCGTCAGGGTCTGACGAATACCCGCGTGAAAGGCCACCTATGACGGGACAGTCGGCGCGGTGGATATCAAGCTCAGGCGCAAGATTCATGTTGACGCCGGCCTCGGCCAGCTCCCGGGCCATCAGCTCAGCATATATCCGCGTCGAGTCAGCATTGTTGACGGTCGTACCGAGATAATAAGCCTCGGGCAGCGGCGAGTAGCCATAGCGCGGCTTGAGTCTCTGGACGAGACCGCCCTCCTGATCTGCGGCTATTATCAGCGGATAGCCGGCAATCTTTTTCATTTCTTCCGTCAGATGAGCGAGTTGCGCGCGCGATTTGATATTGCGTGTTCCAAGACCGCCGCCCGACGTAAGATCTACATCAAAAAGGATTATACCGCCCGGCCTCACATCGCGGAGTATATGCTTTATGTCGGGGTCGGTCTCAACCGAATCACCTCTGAAGCCGACAATCAGCATCTCTGCGGCATAAGCACGCAGCAGGCTGTCACTCAGCCCTATCGCATTACAGACAGCCGATATTGCCACTAAAAAGAGAGGGAGGATATATTTCTTCATTACTGTGTAGATTTAAGGATTTTACTTTGTGCAAAAATAATGATTTTTTTGTATCCGAATGAAAAATATATGGCACCATTGTCTGCCATAGACACAGCTGATTGTTGTTTTTGCCATTTTTTTCCAATCGCCGGCTAAAAAACGAAACAAAACAGCCATAAAAAAAGATTTTTTTGCTACCTTTGCAGCTTGAGATACAATTATTACACAAACGACATTATAGTTTATATAATATACCAATCACCGCAATAAACTATGAAGCTATTACAAGCTAAATTATCAAAGTATACCGCCCCCCAGGAAGCAAAGGCCGCCGGCATCTATCCCTATTTCAGAGCGATATCCTCAGAGCAGGATCCTGAAGTCATCATCAACGGCAAAAAGGTGCTGATGTTCGGATCGAACTGCTACACAGGCCTTGTCAATGATCCCCGTATCAAAGAAGCCGCCATCGAAGCCATCCGCAAATACGGCACAGGCTGCGCCGGCTCGCCCTTCCTCAACGGCACCCTCGACCTCCACAAGCAACTCGAAGCCCGCATCGCCGAATATATCGGCAAAGAAGACGTCATGATTTACTCGACCGGCTTCGGTGTCAACCTCGGCGTCGTCTCATGCCTCACCGGCCGCGAAGACTATATCCTCTGGGACGAACAGGACCATGCCTCCATCATCGAAGGCCGCCGTCTGTCTTTCTCGCAGTCGCTCAAATACAAACACAACGACATGGAGTCGCTCGAGAAACAGCTCCAGCGCTGCGAGCCCGACAAAGTCAAGCTCATTGTCACCGACGGTGTCTTCTCGATGGAAGGTGACGTGGCAAACGTCCCCGAAATCGTCAGACTCGCAAAAAAATACAACGCCTCGGTCATGGTCGACGAAGCCCACTCTATCGGCGTCTTCGGCACAGGCGGCCGCGGCATCTGCAACCACTTCGGCTGCACTGGCGACGTCGATCTGGTGATGGGTACATTCTCTAAATCATTCTCATCACTCGGCGGTTTCATCGCCACTGACAAAGAAATCACCAACTTCCTGCGCCACCACTCGCGCTCATACATCTTCACCGCCAGCATCACGCCGGCATCGACTGCCGCAGCCCTCAAGGCCATCGACATCATGATTGAAGAGCCCGAGCGTCAGGAAAATCTCTGGAAACTCACAAACTATGCTCTCGAAGGCTTCCGCTCGATGGGCTTCGAAATCGGCAACACATCGACGCCTATCATACCGCTCTATATCCGCGACAACTTCAAGACCTTCGCCATCACAAGCGACCTGCTCAAAGAAGGCATCTTCGTCAACCCGGTAGTGTCGCCTGCAGTAGCGCCTCAGGACACACTTATCCGTTTCAGCCTCATGGCCACACACACCATGGACCAGGTGACAACCGCCCTCGAAAAAATCCAGAAAGTATTCAAAGCCCACGGCATCCTCGCCTGAGCCGAGAGACAATAAATAAACAGACGCGCCGCCCTCATCAGCTGAAGGCGGCGCGTCGGCTGTTTCATAGGCTTCAGATCTTAAGTTTGTAAACCTGTTCGCCTACTTTTACAATATAGATGCCTTCGGCTGGCAAGTCTATCACTCCTGACCGCGTCATTATCAACAATCGCCCGGTTATGTCATACAATGAGACAAATTCGGTTGAATCCATGCCTGTGATTCTCAGACTTGTGCCGTCAACAACGATACCTTTCTGCGCCATTGTGATACAGGCGACTGAGTTGGTCTGTGTATATTCATAGACAAATTCCTCACTGTCAAACGACGAATGCGTAATGCCTCCGGCAGAGTATATTTTTGTTGGATTACCGTCTTTGTTGAATGTATAATCGATGTTCACCCAACCGTCTCCATATCTGTTATATTCAGTCGGGTATGATTTGTCAGGCTGTCCCAAAAGACCCGCATACACTGCAAAACGATAATAATAGAGAGTATTATACCAAACGACCGGCAAAGGAACCGTGCATTCACGTTTATCTGCGCCGTAACTGAGTTCAATAGACTCGCCATAACCATAACCTATCTTTTGCAATTCATTGTCTGCGTACGAGAAATAGACCATATCTTCATCATAAGCCATACTCTCGAGATTATTGTTTGCATACGAGAATGTAATCCGTTCAGAGCCATTTACAATTTCCGTTGCCAAACCGCAGCTATTAAGATATATGATTACATTAGCTTCATCGTAATCGACCAAACCTGAAGCAAACACTTCATTTGTATTCCAAACAAGGTCAATGTTAAATTGCGGATCAGCCTCATCTCCGGCTTCATATTCTATAAATTTCACCAGTCTACCACTATCGTCGTATTTTAACTCTGTAATGGTTTGCGTAATATCTGACTCTTCTGCCTGGGTATGAACTATACGGGATGGCTTGAATTCTTCAGCACCGACAACATTGACAAATATAACGGTGAGAACACTTGTAATGAACAGTCTTTTTACTCCAAACATATCTTCTTAGATTATTGGCCAATAACTTCCTATTTGGCATTTAACGAATTATGAAAAGCGGGAAATCCATCACACCAACTAACATTATTCCGATAATTGAATATGACACTTTTCTTGTCCATGACAGATTTATGAACTATGCAAATTTATAGATAAATTTTACTAATAATAAGTCTTATGCGTAATTCGCGACACAAACAGACGCGCCGCCCTCATCATCTGAAGGCGGCGCGCCACGTTTTTATATAATAGACTATATGACCGCGTCTGAATATCAGTAGGTGACAGCCGGATCGAGAGCCTTGGCTATCTCGACCATCTTTATCACCTCGCCGACAGAAGGTGTGCGTTTGCAGAGCTGCTGCACGTCATTGACCTCGCGCACACGTTCGGCCAGATTCTCGGGATTGCGGGCCGCAAGTTCCTTGACCGTGTCGACACCCGAAGCTTCGAGGAGTTCGGCAAACTGAGGGCCGACACCCTTGACTCTGAAAAGATCGGCATGATTGACCCACGTCATTATAAGTTTGGGCGATATACCTGTCTTTTCAGCAAGTTCTTTGCGCCCTTTAGGTGTTGCACCGGCCTTAAGAAGCTCTTCAGACGTTTCGACACCGGCCATGATGAGCTTGGCGGCATAAGCTTCGCCGATACCCTCGATTTCTGCGATTTTGTAATTCATATCCTTGTGTTTTAGTTAATACGATAAAGATTATTCTTCACGTGTCTAAATAAAACACCCGACAGCCCGCAGCAGTTCAAACCGAGAACAGAGTCAGAGCCTGTTTAATGACAAGCTCTTAATATCCTGTATTATTTCACTTCAACTAGACCCTTCTTTTTAAGAATTGCAACGAAAGCGGCAGCATCATCGGGACGGTTAACGACACCGTAATTAGAATGATTGCCGTCCTTACTGGCGCCCAATACCCAGACGTCGCCTAAAGATTTTTCGATAGTATAAACACTATAGCCCTCACCATCGGGAACAAATGCAACAAAAAGACACAGTGGCATCTCTTCGGGTTCCGGAAACTGCCAGACAAAAACAGCATCTCTGCCCTCTCCGACAGCCGTTGCTACGATATCAGCATCTGCAAACGGCGATACCATTCTGTTATACTCCAAAAACTCAACGTTAGCAAAATGTACATCCGACAACGCATCGCCCGGCTTTTCATTCATCACACTTTCGCCAACAAAGGGCAGAAATTTGAAAAAAATAATCATATGGTCTTATCGGTGTAAGCGGTGTGTTGATTGTCTCAACAAGATTTGAAGCTATTTCTTTTGATTTCTCGTCGATTTGAGGGTCATCAAGAATTTTGTTACAGATTTCCAATGCTTTAACCGTGTCTTTATCGTTGTAGTATATGTAAGCTATATTACTCAGAGAAAGACCGTCGGCCGGATTGGCCTCATGGCTGCGATAAAAATAGTCTATGGCGCCTGCTTTGTCTCCCCGATCATATCTGCTGCCGCCGAGCATATTCAGCGTGCGGTATTCATCAGGAAAGACACTTATAATCTTAGCTCCGAGCATATCAATATAAACCGGTGTCAACTCGTAGTCAGCTACATATATTTCTCTGATATTATCAAACATGGCATCACGCACAATAATCTCGGCTGAATCGGCTGCAAGGGTGTCTCCGTCTTCCCATGTCCATACATTTCCATCCCGCGATGTCAGGTCCAGAACCCCCTCGAGCGCCTCTATGACTGCCGGCCACTCTGCTCTGAACCCCAGCGCAGTTGCTTTTCCGAGTCTGAAATCAAGTCTCGACGGGTATCTTTCAATGCCGGCTGAAATGACTTCTATCGCCTTTAAATATAACGAGTCATTCCACTCGACTCTCTCGCCGATAGCACCTACCTGATTGCCAAGAGAGTCCGACAGGACGAACGCACCTTCTCTTATCCCCTCAGAACCTTCAAGCGTAATCATCGACTGACGCGCCTCATTCAGATATCGATTAAACTCGGCCGGATACAATTCCTGACTCTGAGGGGCAGAAATACGCCAAACATCGAGCAGACTATCGGCCTTCTGAAAATCAGAATCAGAAATCGCCTCGTATACTCCGGTTTTAAAATCGGTGACTGTAGCGGCCGTTCCCGATGCAAGAAACAGCACCCACAATAGGGTCAAATTTTTCATGTTTATGCTGTATTAGAATTTTATGTTGCCGGGAGCAGTCAGGATATGATAGAGCAGGTCGTGGAAGAGAGCCTGATCGCCCTGACGCGAACCGACCCCTTTGCTCATTGCGTCGAAACTGCGTATCGCCGCAATGATTTCTATGACCTGGAAAGCGTTGTAGCGCTGCATGGCAGCGCGGAAGCGCTTGAGCTGAAACGGACTGCGCAGCTTAAGCTCATTCATCAGAGCCTGATCATTGTTGCGGTCGGGCGTGTAAAACGCCAGCAACAGATCGGCGAAAAACGAAAATATAGCCGCCGAGGTCACTACAAGCGGATTGTTTTTAGGATTGGCCTTGAAATATTCGGCAATTCTGAACACCTTGAGCGCGTCTTTGACCGCAAGTGCATCGACAAGCTCGAAGTTGTTATAGTCCTTGCTCATGCCGATATGGGTCTCTACGTCCTCGGGGGTGACCGTGGCGCCTTTGCCGAGTGCCGTCGTCAGCTTGTCAATCTCGTTATAGAGACGGCTGAGGTCGGTGCCGACATAATCGCGCAGCATCTCAAGCGCCTTCGGCTGCCATTTGAGCCCTTTGGCCTCGATAAACGACGAGATGACCGACAGCGCGTTATACTCGCTTATCTTCTTCGACTCAAACACGACGCCATTAGTCTTTACGGCGGCAATCAGGTCTTTGGCCTTGGCTACGGCCCCGCGGCAGCAGATGACAAAAATTGTCGACCGCGACGGATTAGCGGCATAGCGGTGAAGTGCGTTGAGCTGGTCTGAGCGTATGGCCTGCGCTTCTTTGAGTATGACAACCTGATAGTCGGACATCATCGGGAAACGACTGCATATATCCATCACGGCGCCCGGTTCGGTCTGCGGAGCATAGAGCACATGCTGGTTGAACTCACGGTCTTCCGCGGGCAGGATATTTTCAAACTCCTTGACAAGCGCGTCGATATAGTAACCTTCCTCGCCGTGAAGAAGATATACCGGCGCATACTGCCGTGCGGCCAGCTGCCGCCTTAGAGAGTCGAATGTTACTGCCTGTGGTGCCATAAATATTTTTTCTTTTATGATATCGGTCTGTCGATATTATGTCGTAAATTTACAAAAATTTCCGCATCCGCCACAGCATGAAACTCAATTTACCCGACTTCGACATAAAAATCACCCGCGATGACGACGGCGGCGTCAAGGTCTACGACCGTCTGCGCGGCAAAGCT
>USIN01000077.1 GCA_900554715.1 uncultured Bacteroidales bacterium | reverse complement strand
TCCATGTTACCCGTACCCTTGAATTCTTCGAAAATCACCTCATCCATCTTCGAACTTGTCTCGGTGAGAGCCGTGGCGATGATGGTAAGCGAACCGCCGTTCTCGATGTTGCGGGCAGCGCCGAAGAAACGCTTGGGTTTCTGAAGGGCGTTGGCGTCGACACCACCTGAGAGGATTTTGCCTGACGCCGGCGAGACGGTGTTATAGGCACGCGCAAGACGTGTGATAGAGTCGAGAAGGATAACGACGTCATGACCGCATTCGACCATGCGCTTGGCCTTCTCAAGCACGATGCCGGCAATCTTGACATGACGGTCGGCCGGCTCGTCGAAAGTCGAGGCAATGACCTCGGCGTTGACGCTGCGGCTCATGTCGGTGACTTCCTCGGGACGTTCGTCGATGAGCAGAATCATGATGTATGTCTCGGGATGGTTTGCCGCAATGGCGTTTGCGATATCTTTAAGAAGGAGCGTTTTACCTGTCTTCGGGGGAGCGACGATAAGTCCGCGCTGTCCTTTGCCGATGGGGGCGAACATGTCGACAACGCGGGTCGACAGGTTGCCGGCTTCGCCCGAGGTGAGATCGAATTTTTCGTCAGGGAAAAGAGGTGTCAGATGTTCGAAGGGTATGCGGTCGCGGATGAAGTCGAGCGAACGTCCGTTGACGCGGTGGACCGAAGTGAGGGGATAGTATTTCTCGCCCTCGAAAGGCGGACGAATCGAGGCTTCGACAACGTCGCCGGTCTTGAGACCATACTGCTTAATCTGCTGCTGGGTGACATAGACATCATCGGGCGACGCGAGATAGTTGAAATCGCCCGAACGCAGAAATCCATAACCCTCGGGGGCAATCTCAAGGACGCCTGTGGCCTCGATGAGGTCGGCGAAATCATAGCGGGGTGGTTGCTGGTTATGCTGATTCTGATTGTTGCGGTTGCGTTTTTTGCCCTGGTTGTTGCCCTGCTGCTGTTGTTGCTGCTGGTTGTTGGCACCGGGCTCGCCGATGAGTATCGGGGCAGTGGCGGCTGCGATAGTGGCTGCTTTCTCGGCCTCTTCTTTTTCGCGCTGGCTGCGGGGCACGAATTTACGGCCTTCGCTGCGCGGGAAAAATGTGCTCAGCGACGAGTCGTTGGCGCGGAAGTCGCGGCGACGGCCCTGCTGGTTCTGCTGATCCGGCTGACTGCTCTGACCGTTGGTTTTATCATTGTTGTTATTCTGGTTCTCAGCATTGTCGGCGTCTGCGGATGTATTATCTGTCTGTTGAGCGTTATCGTTGACAGCATTCTGCCCTGTCGCGTCGGCGGCTGCGGCTGTGTCAACCGCAGCTGCGGCATTGGCTGCGCCTTTTTCGCCTGAATTATTGTCTTCAGTCACAACGGCCGTAACATTGCCGGTCTGCGTTGTGGCGGTCTCGACAGTTTCGGCGGCGACGGCTTTTTTACGTCCGCGACGGCCTTTGGGCTTGGCCTCGCCCTCGACAGTTTTTGTCTGTGCCGAAGCATCGGCTTGTGCCGAGTCTGTATCTGATTTCTTTTCGGCAGCAGCAACGGTGTCTGCTGCGGCGGCATTGTCGGCCGGGCGGTTGTCGGCATCAGCCACGGCAGCCTTTGGTTTGCGTCCGCGTTTTTTAGGCTGAGCTGTCTGGACATCGTTTTCTTTGGCCGTGTCATCTGACGTTTTGGCTGTCGCCTGTTTGCGTGACTGACGTGTAGCGGCGGTCTCGCGACGCTTCTTTTCACCGGAATTGTCTGAAGACATATTCAGGGCCTGCTGGTCGAGAATACGGTAGATGAGACTTTCTTTCTGAGTCATATCGATCTTTTTTAGACCCATAGACTCAGCGACTCCTTTCAGATCCGAGTCGTTCATCTCGTTGAGTTCTGAGATACTGTACATATATAATATTAAGGGACAAGGCTATATTGGCCTCTCTTTAATAGTATGTTGTTGTCTTGCGCCAAGATTCATACGTGCTGTAACGGCACATTAATTTACGCGCAGACTCAAATCAAAATATTAAAAATAATAATGCAATAATTGTTTAGAATTGTCTCCTGAAATGAGACTCAATATAGCAAACGTATATTAATGCCACATTGTTTTGTAAGTCCATTGAAACGTTGACAAAGTTAGGAACTTTTTTTTATTGGCGCAAATAAAAAGCGCAAAAATCCGGCAAACCACGCATGATTTGCCGGATTCATCTGTATATTGCTGTAACTGATTATGCCGTTCAGCGACCCGATTCCTTGATTTTGCCAAGGAGATAGTTGTTATACTCGTTGGCTTTAAGAAGAGCCTCAACCGTCATGTGCATACGGTAGCGCCAGTAGTGACGGGAGTTGGCCGGAACATTGATTTGCTCTTCGAGGGGATTCTCGCGGCGGAGATTGCCGTCGATAGACAGCCAGTCCTGAAGCGGGAGGATACAGAGCATCGACGGCGATTTGAGATGCTGCTCGACAATCTGGTCGCACACCCACGGCTCGGCATAGTAAGGAGCCTGTCCGCGGTCGTGGAGCACATTGTTGAAGAAGCGCTGAGAGACGGCGCGGTCTTCCTCCCACCACTGGCGTATACCGCCCATATCGTGGGTCGAAGTGGTACAGACGCTGTAATATGGATAGCTCCAGGTGTCACCGAACTCGGTGTTGGGGTCTTTAGGCATGCGCTGTATCTCGAGCGAGAGAATCTCAAGCTCACGCATGACGGCAGGCACACATGCGGGAATCATGCCGAGGTCTTCGGCGCAGACGAGCATGTCGGTCGAATCAATCAGCGGAGGCAGTTTCCACATGGCTTTGCCATACCAGAAGTCGTTATGGCGACGATAGAAAAAGTCGTTGTAAAGCCTGTCGAAACACCAGCGTTCGTAGTCGTTGAGAGCCTTGTAGGCATAATTGAACTGAGCCGAGATGCGCGGATGATATTTACCTTTCTCATAAGGATCCTCGATGAAAAGCACATTTTCGACAAGGCCGAGCAGACCGTTGCAGAGACGTGTATTCTTCTCGTCTTTTTCCTGAGTGGCAAAATAGTCGGCAATCTTGCGCTGAGTGTCAAAGGCGGGATTGAGGCGGTAACGCCCCTCGCCCATGCGCACGAGGAACCGGCGGCGCGCTTCGTCTGTATGCTCCGCAAAGTATTCACCTAAGAACCAGTCGGCTATGTATGGTTTGACATGATTCTCTGGATTGAGCCAGAAATCATAGCTGTTGCGGAGTTCGTCGGAAGTGAACGGCAACGCGGGGTTGAAGATGCCGAGAAGGCCGTGAATAGCATCCATCGGTATCTGCCAGATGCGGAAGAAACCGAGGACATGGTCGATACGATATGCGTCGAAATATTCGGCCATTTTTCTGAAGCGGGCTTTCCACCATGCGAAACCGTCGCGGGCCATCTCCTCCCAGTTATAGGTCGGTAAGCCCCAGTTCTGACCGAGCACAGAGAAGTCATCAGGCGGTGCGCCGGCCTGACAGTCCATGTTGAACAGGCGGGGATTGATCCAACCGTCGACGCTGGTGCGCGAGATGCCGATGGGTATATCACCCTTGATTGCGACTCCCTTTGAGTGGGCATAGTCACGTACTTCGTGAAGCTGCTTATCGAGATTATACTGTATATAGCAGACGAAATCAATCTCCTGACGGTTTTCTTTGACAAAGGCCGCCACTTTCTTTGCGTCATAGACAGCGTATGTCTCCCATGTCGAGAAATCGGCCGTCTTGTAACGGTCGCGCAGGACGCAGAAGGCGGCGTAAGGTATCAGCCAGTCACTGTTGCGGGCGACAAAATCTTTATATTCCTTGGATTTAAGCACCCCGGCGCCTTCCTGAGCGAAAATCTCACGGACATACTCGGTCTTGCCGGCATTGACGCGCTCATAATCGACTTCACGCAGGTCATTCAGCTCGGAGGCGAGTTTTTCGTAATATTTGCGGCGTTTGGCATCTTTGAGTTTCCCGAGAGCCCCGAGCCTGAGATACATCGGATGCAGGGCGAAAGTCGAGTTGGCGTTATAGGGGTATGAATCAGTCCAGGTGCCTGTCATTGTGGTGTCGTTGATAGGCAGAATCTGTATCATCTTCTGTCCGGTCATGGCAGCCCAGTCGACCATCTTCATGATGTCATAGAAATCACCGACGCCGAAGTCTTCTTCAGAACGTATCGAAAAGACGGGTATGGCGACGCCAGCCCCTTTCCACGGAGCCATCATGTTGATGAATCTCATGCCCGAGATGACTGTCACTTCAGACTTGTGTGGCTCGACATCGAAACGGCGGTTTTCGCCCCCCTCCCAACCGACGACTTCGCCGGTAGCGGTGTCGACCATGAGAAATTTGAATTCGGTGTCGGGCGTGATGTCGTCAGCCGGGATATCGACAGTCCAGACAGGGAAAGCGCTGTCGCTCATCCTCAGAGCCTTGGCGGGATTCCAGTGTCCCAGTGACGCCGAGCTGCCGGATACGGCGACATGCCAGCCGGGAGCGACCATCGGGGCGCTTACCGACAAGGTGATATAATTGTTTTTAGGCAGCACGCGCGCCTGACGTTTTTCACGACGGCAGATGCAGTCGGTAAAAGCCGACGCATAATAGGGTTTATCCCACGGCTGGTCCTGCCATCTGTCATATAGCTGATATGTATGCGACTTGCCGCCGCGTGCAAAAGTATGGGGAGCGCCCCACTCTCTTTTGACACGGCCGTCCTCGCTGATGACGACGTAGCTGTAGCCGAAGTCTTCTGTCGTGGCGGGCGTCTCGACCGTAGCAGACCACGCCGTATCGCCTTCGACAGTCATCCTGACAGCTTTTTTCGGGTCGCCGCCGCCAAGAGCGGGAATATCGCCCATGATATATACCGATTCGCCCCAATTGGTATGATAATCGATATTAAATGTTATTTTCATTTAATTTTATGTTTTTATAAGTTTCACAAATTCGCATCTTTGGCGTCATCAGACCCAAACTTCAATAACGGGGTCTAATTTAGTGAGAATTTGCGAGCTAATAATCTTTTTATGAAAATTTAGCACATCAGCCACACTTTGAAGTGCCGCATGTGGTGCAGATCAGACAACCCTCCTGATATATCAGAGTCTCGTTGCCGCAATTCGGACATCTCTGGCCACTGGCTTTAGTGCCGTTGGGGAGATATTTCTTCAGGGCGCGCTCGACACCCATCTTCCATGTATTGATCGACTGCGAGTCGAGTTCGAGACCGCCGACGAGCTTAAGCACCTGGTCGATAGGCATACCGTAGCGTAGGACGCCGGAGATAAGCTTGGCGTAGTTCCAGTATTCGGGATTGAATTTGTCCGAGAGGCCTTCGATTGTCGTCTTGTAGCCGCGTTTGTTGATAAACTGGAAGTCATAGCGTTTGTTGCCTTTCTCGTCTATGGCCTTGATTATCTTGCCGTGTGTGACCGATTTCGGACAGAAGATGCCGTCGTCGTCATCAGCGAGACCTGTGAAAATCTCATATGGCTCGCCGTCTATGAGTCCGACAAATGCAATCCACTTCTCTTTATTGTTCTGGAAACGGACGACGTCGGCCTCAAGCTCTATGGGTCGTTTGGCCACGTGGGGCTTGACCTCGGTGACCTCGGGCTTCTTCTCTATGGCAATGAGCACACCCGAGCGCGAGCCGTCGCGATAGACCGTACAGCCTTTACAGCCGGCTTTCCAGGCGCTGACATACAGCTTATTGACCAACTCCTCGCTGACATCGGCCGGCAGGTTGATTGTGACTGAAATCGAATGGTCTACCCATTTCTGGATGCGTCCCTGCATGTTGACTTTCTCGAGCCAGTCGATATCGTTTGAAGTCGCGCCGGCATATGGCGAACGGGCAACAAGTTCGTCAAGCTGTTCCTGCGTATAGTCGTCTTTGACCTCGATACCGTTGACTTTCATCCACTCGATGAATTTGGGATGGTAGACGATATATTCCTCAAAAGCGTCGCCGGTCTCGTCGACATAGTCGATGCGCACCTCGGCGTCGTTGGGGTTGACCTTGCGGCGGCGTTTGTAGACAGGGAGGAAGACCGGCTCGATGCCCGAGGTCGTACGTGTCATGAGGCTCGTCGTGCCGGTCGGAGCGATGGTGAGGCAGGCGATGTTGCGGCGTCCGTGGCGGGCCATCAGTTCGTAAAGCTCGGGATCGGCTTCACGAAGACGGTTGATATAGGGATTGTTCTTTTCGCGTTCGGTATCATAGATTTCGAAAGCACCGCGCTCTTTGGCGAGCTCGACCGACGAACGGTAAGCCGCGAGAGCAAGCGCCTTATGGACAGACTCTGAGAAATCGGTGGCTTCGACAGTTCCATATTTATATCCCATAGCTGCGAGCATATCGCCTTCGGCGGTCGTACCGACACCCGTTCGGCGTCCTTTAAGGGTCTTGGCCTTTATCTTGAGCCAGAGATTGCGCTCTGAACTCTTGACTTCATCGGTCTCGGGGTCAGCGTCGATTTTCTCAAGTATAAGGTCAATCTTCTCCATCTCGAGGTCGATGATATCGTCCATGATGCGCTGAGCCTTTGCTATATGCTTTCTGAAAAGGTCAAAGTCAAAATAGGCTTCGGGCGTAAACGGATTTACCACATAAGAATATAGATTGACCGCAAGCAAGCGGCAGCTGTCGTATGGACACAGAGGTATCTCGCCGCAGGGATTGGTCGAAATCGTCCTGAAACCGAGGTCGGCGTAACAGTCGGGCACAGACTCTCGCGTAATCGTGTCCCAGAAGAGGACTCCGGGCTCGGCTGACTTCCAGGCATTGTGGATGATTTTATTCCATATCGCCGCAGCATCGACTTCTTTCTTTATCATCGGACTGGCGCTATCGACAGGATACTGCTGCTGATAGGGTATGCCTTCGGTTGCACATTTCATGAACTCGTCGTCGATTCTGACAGAGACGTTGGCGCCTGTGACCTTCCCTTCTGTCATCTTGGCGTCGATAAAAGCCTCGGCATCGGGATGTTTTATGCTGACGGTCAGCATCAGAGCGCCACGACGTCCGTCCTGGGCGACCTCACGGGTAGAGTTTGAGTAACGCTCCATGAAGGGCACAAGGCCCGTCGAAGTCAGAGCCGAGTTCTTAACGGGCGTACCTTTGGGACGGATGTGAGAAAGGTCGTGGCCCACTCCGCCGCGACGCTTCATCAGCTGTACCTGCTCTTCGTCGATGCGTATCACACCGCCGTATGAGTCGGGTGCTCCGTCAAGCCCGATGACAAAACAGTTTGAAAGCGAACCGACCTGATAGCTGTTGCCGATGCCTGACATGGGACTTCCCTGAGGCACGATATATTTGAAATCTTTCAAGAGACCGAACACCTCTTCTTTAGGCATCGGAACGGGATATTTGCTTTCGATGCGTGAGATTTCAGAGGCAAGGCGCATGTGCATGTCGTCGGGCGTCTTCTCATATATATTTCCAAACGAGTCTTTGAGGGCATACTTGCTGACCCATACTCTTGCAGCCAGTTCATCACCGCCGAAATAATCAAGTGAGGCATTATAAGCCTCATCATAACTGTAAGTTTTGTTTTCCACGATAGCGCGTGTTAATAATTCGTTTATCGAAAATATTTTGTAATTGTGCAAAGCGACCCGACAAAAAAACATGATGTCAAGACACGATGCAAAATTGTAAAATTAATTTGAACCCACCAAATTTTAAA
>USIN01000076.1 GCA_900554715.1 uncultured Bacteroidales bacterium | reverse complement strand
CAATAAAATGTTTGGTATGTCAATGGATATCGGCATCGACCTTGGCACAGCCAACACGATAATAATCCACAACGACAAGATTGTCATCAACGAACCCTCGATCGTGGCTCTCGACAACCGCACCGACAAGCTCATCGCCGTAGGCAAGGAAGCCCACATGATGGAGGGCAAAGGCCACCCGGGCATACGCACGGTGCGACCTCTGCGCAAAGGCGTCATCGCCGACTTCAACGCCGCCGAACTGATGATTCGCGGCCTTGTCAAAAAAGCAAGTTCGAAAAACAACTGGTTCTCGCCCTCGCTCCGCATGGTCGTCGGCATTCCCTCGGGCTCGACCGAAGTCGAGATACGCGCCGTGCGCGACTCGTCGGAGCACGCCGACGGCCGTGACGTCTACATGATCTACGAGCCTATGGCAGCCGCCCTCGGCATCGGCCTCGACGTCGAGGCGCCCGAAGGCAACATGATTGTCGATATAGGCGGAGGCACGACCGAAATCGCCGTCATCTCGCTCGGCGGCATCGTCAGCAACATGAGCATCTCGATTGCCGGCGACGATCTCACCGACGACATCCAGAACCACATGCGCCGCGCCCACAACGTCAAGGTCGGCGTACGCACGGCCGAACAGATCAAGATGAACGTCGGCTCGGCCCTCACCGAACTCGAGAATCCGCCGGAGGACTACGTCGTCCACGGCCCCAACGTCATGACGGCCCTGCCTATGGAAGTGCCCGTGAGCTATCAGGAAATCAGCCACTGCATCGAGAAGACCATCTCGAAGATCGAGGCTGCCGTCCTCAGCGCCCTCGAGCAGACACCGCCTGAGCTCTACGCCGACATCGTGCGCAACGGCATCTATCTTGCCGGCGGCGGCGCGATGCTGCGCGGTCTCGACAAGCGCCTGACCGACAAGATCGGCATCCAGTTCCACATCGCCGAAGACCCGCTGCTCGCCGTGGCCAAAGGCACAGGCGTGGCGCTCAAGAACATCGACAAATTCTCGTTCCTTATCCGCTAATCAAAAGAAGCCTCTCCGCAGAGCGTGCACGAACTATTCAACTTCTTCATACGCAACAGCAAATGGTTTGTCTTCGCCTTTTATATGGTGATAAGCTGTGTGCTGCTCGCCGGCGACAACCCCTATCAGCGGCATGTGCTTCTGACATCGGCCAACACGGTGTCGGCGACCGTCTATGAGGCAAGCAACAACGTCACGTCATATTTCAACCTGCGCGACATCAACGAAGACCTCAACCGCCGCAACGCTGCCCTCGAGAAAGAAGTGATCGACCTGCGCGAACAGCTCGAACGCTACCGCGAGGCCGGCTACGCCGACACGATGGTAGTCGACTCGGGCGTGGCACACTTCGACTTCATCGTCGCCGGTGTCATCAACAACAGCGTCTCGAAGCCCTACAACTATCTGACTGTCAACAAAGGCACCCTCGACGGAGTAGTGCCCGAGCTGGGCGTAATCGACCAGAACGGCGTTGTCGGTATCGTCAGCGCCGCCACAGCCCACAGCGCCCGCGTCATCTCGCTGCTCAACCCCAACTTCAGACTGAGCTGCAAGATAAAAGGCAGCGACAACTTCGGTTCGCTCGTCTGGGGCGGCGAAGACCCCGAAGTCGCATTGCTCGAGGAACTGCCACGCCACACGGTCTACCACCCCGGCGACACTATCGTCACAAGCGGCTACTCGGCGGTTTTCCCGCCCGGGCTGCCTGTCGGCATAGTCCTCGACGACGACAAGGAGCACAGCGAGAATTTCTTCACCCTTAAAATCAGACTCTTCGCCGACTTCACGGCTCTGAGCAACGTACAGATAGTCGTCAACAACCGCAAAGACGAAATCGTGACCGTCGAAGGCAGCGACATAGCACAGAAAAAAAGCAAATGAGCAAGACCATCCTCAATTTCATACTGCTGTTCCTGCTGCTGATACCGGCACAAGCCGTCATATTCAACAATCTGATATTGTTCAATGTGGCGATTCCGCTCGTATTCATATATCTCATCATACGACTGCCGATGACCGTGTCGGTCAACGCCGCCCTGACGATAGGCTTCATCACCGGCCTGTCAGTCGACATCTTCTCGGACACCGTCGGCGTCAACGCCATGGCCTGCACACTGCTGGCCTTCGTACGGCGCCCGGTCTTCCATCTCTATGTCTCACTCGACGACCAGCTCGGCGGACAGTGCCCGTCGATATCGGCCATGGGTTCGGCGGCATATATGAAATATCTGATTACGATGACGGCGTTCTACTGCCTGACGGTATTCATGATCGAGGCTTTTCAGTTTTTCAACATCAAGATGCTGGCACTGAGAACAATCTCCAGCACGATTTTCACTTTTATCGCTATTTATGCCATCGACAGCCTCTCGATAAGACGACGTCATGAGAAAAAACTATGATTTAGAAAAACGCAAATACGTCATCGGCGGCTTCATCCTGCTCATAGCCCTGATATATCTTGTGAGACTCTTCGACCTACAGATACAGGACAGCAAATACAAACGGTCGGCCGACACAAACGCATTTCTGAAAAAGACAGTCTATCCGTCGCGCGGCCTCATCTACGACCGCAACGGCGAACTCGTCGTCTACAACCAGCCGGCATACGACGTCATGCTCATACCGCGCGACGTCGAGCCGTTTGACACAGCCGACTTCTGCCGCACGATAAACATAACCGAGGAGCAGCTCGTCAAGCGTTTCGCCGACATGAAAGACAAACGCCTCAACCCCGGCTACTCGTCATACACGCCGCAGCGTCTCATCTCGCAGCTTTCGTCACAGGACTACGGACGCCTTCAGGAGAAACTCTACCGTTTCCCCGGATTCTTCATACAGAAACGCATCCTCCGGCAGTATAACCACCCGACCGCAGCCAACGTACTCGGCAACATACGCGAAGTCTCGGCCGACGACATCGAGCGCGACGACTATTACACCGCCGGCGACTACACCGGCGACCTCGGCGTCGAGAAAAGCTACGAGACATATCTCAGAGGCCACAAAGGGGTCGAGATTCTTATCCGCGACGCCCGTGGACGCATCCAGGGACGATATGAGAACGGCGCCCATGACGTCGACCCTGTGTCAGGCCTCGACCTGCGCCTGAGCCTCGACATCAAGCTTCAGGAATACGCCGAGTCGCTCATGGTCGGCAAACGCGGCGCCGTCGTGGCCATCGAACCGGCCACAGGCGAGATACTCTGCATGGTGTCGACACCGAGCTATGACCCCCGCCGTCTTGTCGGCCGACAGCGAGGCGAAAACTACCGTCAGCTCGTCAACGACGAATCATGGCCGCTCTTCGACCGCGCGCTCATGGGCGCCTACCCGCCCGGCTCGACATTCAAGCCCACACAGGGACTTATCTTCCTCCAGGAGGGCATCATCAACCTGCAGACGGCCTACCCCTGCAGCCACGGCTACATCAACGGCGGCCTGCGCGTAGGCTGCCATGCCCACGGCTCGCCCCTGCCTCTCAAACCGGCCCTACAGACATCGTGCAACGCCTTCTTCTGCTGGGGCTTCAAGGCCATGATCGACCGCCGGTCGAAATACGGCACGTCGGCCAACGCCTTCGAGATATGGAAACATCACCTCGTCTCGATGGGCTACGGCTACAAGCTCGGCGTCGATCTGCCAGGCGAAGGGCGCGGATTTATTCCCAACGACAAGTTCTACAACAAATTCTACGGCGAAGGGCGCTGGAGCGCCAACACCATCATCTCTGTCGCCATCGGCCAGGGCGAGATCATGGCCACGCCGCTGCAGATAGCAAACCTCTGCGCGACCATAGCAAACCGCGGATGGTTTATCACGCCCCACGTCGTCAAGCAGATACAGGACACCGTCATCGACCCTAAATATACCGAACGCCGCTATCCGACCATCGACGCCCACTGGTATGAAGACGTCGCCGAGGGCATGCACATGGCCGTCACCGGCGGCACATGCCGCCGGGCCGCAATGCCGGGCATCGAAGCAGCCGGCAAGACCGGCACAGCCCAGAACCCACACGGCAAAGACCACTCGGCCTTTATGGGATTCGCTCCCTTCGACGAGCCGAAAATCGCCGTCTGCGCCTATATTGAGAACGGAGGCTGGGGTGCCACCTTCGGTGTGCCCATCGGCAGCCTCATAATGGAAAAATATCTGACAGGCCAGATTTCGCAGTCGCGCAAATATATGGAAGACCAAATGCTTAACACCTCGTTATATTATGCAAGCCCGAAGAAGTGACACAGCCACGATGATACGCAACCTCGACTGGGTCACGGTCATCATCTATCTGCTCATGGTCGTCTTCGGCGCCATAAGCATCTATGCCGCAAGCTATGACTTCGACGAGGCAAGCATGTTCTCGGCCGCCGAATTTTCGGGCAAACAGTTCCGCTGGATAGGCCTGTCGTTTATTCTCGCCTTTGTCATCCTGCTCATAGACGCCCGGATGTATGAGACTTACGCCTACCCTATCTATATAGCAGTGATGATATTGCTGCTTATAACGCCCTTCGTGGCCCACGACATCAAAGGATCTCGCTCGTGGATTTCATTCGGGTCGATGAGCCTTCAGCCGGCCGAATTCGCCAAATTCGCCACCGCGCTAGCGCTCGCGAAGCTATTCAACGCCTACCAGTTCGTCCTCAACGCCAAGGGCTCAAACTACCTCAAGGCCATAGCCCTGATAGTGCTGCCGATAATACTCATCCTCGCGCAGAACGAAACCGGCTCGGCTCTGACATTCATGGCTCTTTTCTTCGTGCTTTACCGCGAAGGCATGAGCGGACTGATTCTTTTCGCCGCCGTCTTTGCCGTCATCATCTTCGTCGTGGCTGTCAAATATGTCGAGACATCGGTCTTCGGCATGCCCACAGGCGAGTTTGTCGTCTTCTCGATGATTATGGCCATCATGATCGGTATGTCGGTGATGTATAGCCGCCGCATCGAAATCGGCCGCAACCTGCTCATTCTTTTCGCCGGCACGGCGCTTGTCGAATGGGCGCTGACAGCGTTCTGGGACATCGCCGTCCCCGGCCTCGCCGTCACCCTCGGCGTCATCTTCGTCGGCTGCGTCTACATCGTCATCGAGTCTATACGCCGGCGACGCAACAAGATGCTCATCGGCGTCGCCACGGCAGTCCTTTCGGTCATATTTCTCTTCTCGGTCAACTTTGCCTTCGACCATTTGCAGCCCCACCAGCAGATGCGCATCAAAGTCGTCCTCGGCCTTGAAGAAGACCTGCGCGGCGCCGGCTATAACGTCAACCAGTCGAAGATAGCCATAGGCTCGGGCGGCTTGTTCGGCAAAGGATTCCTGAACGGCACACAGACCAAGCTCAAATATGTCCCCGAGCAGCATACCGACTTTATTTTCTGCACGATAGGCGAAGAAGAAGGTTTCGTCGGCGCCCTCGCCGTCACAGCCCTTTATGTCGGACTAATACTGCGCATCATCAAAATCGCCGAACGGCAGCCCAAACCGTTCGGCCGCGTCTACGGCTACTGCGTGGCATCGTATTTCATCTTCCATTTCTGCATCAACATCGGCATGGTCATAGGCCTCTGTCCCGTCATAGGCATCCCTTTGCCCTTCTTCTCCTACGGCGGCTCATCGCTATGGGGCTTTACAATCCTGCTTTTCATCCTGCTCAAACTCGACGCCTCCCGCCGCGCCGACTGACGCGAAAAAACTACGAATAAATTCGCAGTTTTGGCCACAGCTATATATTCCGCTGTAGCTCTGACCATTACCCGTGCTTTTTTCTAAAACATAGGCAAATTTCAGCAATTATTCTTCTAAAACATAGGCAAAATTTCGATTTTTCTCTTCTAAAACATAGGCAAGCCGGGCGTCGGCCATAGAAAAAATCCTCTCGCCGGCGGCGGGAGGATTTCAAGTAGAGATCTGATTGAATTTCTATGACTGACTGAAGGGTTGCTGTTCTTATCTGCGTGACTTTTTGAAGATACTGCGAAAACGTTTCCAGAGTTTTACGGCAATGACGCCATACTCTATATATGTCAGAATCTTCATTAAGCCTCTGCCGCGGTTTTCACCGACGAAGGGCATCTGCTCCCTGGCGTTTGAGGCCGAGGCCGCCATTGCCTGCTTTTCAATCTCAATCGACGCGAGGGCGAGCACACGCTGATAGCGTATCTCGTCGAGTGTATAACCACGCCACGGTGTGGCGTCGGGTCGCGGCTCGGGTGTGCGGGTGAGTTTCATTGTTCTGAGGCTTTAGGCGGTTTTACAAACAGACGTGAGACGAAGCGCGCTATCGGATCGACGATAAGCGTGTGTCTGAAGATGATGAGAAGAGAGAAGATGAGAATATAAAACGCTGTGACGATGAAAAATGCCCAATAGAGCGTCATCACCGAGGCAAGCAGGAATCCGACACCGATCGAGAGGAATATCAGCGCGATAAGAGCCATTGCGACTATCAGCGTGTAAAACGCCACGGCCGACAGGAGCATAGACATCTTCTCGGCAGCCGAGAGTCTCATATAATCGGCATACAGACCCAGATAACGCTTCAGACTGTCGATAAAGCCCGATGTGTTGTCGTTGTTAGCTGTCCCGAACATCTCTCAATTTAATTTTAAGCTTGTGATTTCTATTGAGTCAGACCCGCGGCGCCCGGTGCATCATAAAGCACCGGAGCGCCAAGGCCTGAGTTGTTTCTTATTTTTTATCTTCGATCTCTCCGGCAATGATTTCTACCAGTTCGTCTACCTGATCTTTTGCGATAAGACCTTTCTTCTGAAGGATGGTCTTGATGCGGTATCTCAGGTCCTCACCGCTTTCGGGGGTGAGAAGAGCCGTTGCTACGGCGCCTACGGCGACGCCGGCAAGGAATTTCACGAAACCGCTCATAATTTGGCTCCTTTTATTTCTTCACTGATCTGTTCGGCAAGGCGGTCGAGTTTGTCGGTCTTGATGCCGGGGCAGTGTTCTTTGATAAAATCTTTGATTGACTCACGGGTATCCTCGCCTTTCTGGGGAGCGAAGAGAAGTGCTACGGCCGCACCCACTACAGCGCCGCCGGCTGCTGCTAACACTAAATCTAATCCTTTCATTTCTGTGGTGTTTTAGTTGGTTATTATTTGAGTTAGTTCTTATGGCTATATAACAAGCGCCCGGCACTATTTGTTGTGCCGGGCGCCGCTTATTTTTTTCAAAGACTATGTCATCAGTCATTGAGAGGGACGGCATAATATGCCTGACGTCCGTCGGGATAGAGTCCGATGATAAACATCACCTTGTCACGGTCAGCGCTTTTGCGCACGGCGTTATATATCTTCTCGACATCGTCGGCCGACGCCACACGGTTGTTGTTGATCGACAGGATGATGAAATCGTCCTTGATGCCGTTGTCCTTGAAACGGCCGTCGGTGAGTTTGCCGACAGAGACGCCGCCCGAGATTTCGAGACGACGGGCCGTCTCTTCGTCGACAGCCTTGAGCGTCGCGCCGAGCGACGACGAGTTGTCGGCACGCGTGACACCGGTGTTACCCGAGCTGTTGCGCAGGGTGACGACAGTGCTTTCTTTCTTGCCGTCGCGCACATAGCTGACCTTCACCTTGTCGCCGGGACTGAATTTTGTCACGGCTTCCTGAAGCTGTGCTGTCGAGAGTGTGGGATATTTGTCGAGAGCAGTGATGATG
>USIN01000075.1 GCA_900554715.1 uncultured Bacteroidales bacterium | reverse complement strand
AAGACCCTCAATAAAGCGAGCTAATTTTGGAACACGGAACTGAACACCCTAATTAATTATTGTATCTGTTTCAAATGCGGACCATGAAATATCACAATTATAACTATTATTTTCGTCGGTCAATTCATAATATTCATTAAATGTAAATTGTTTTAATAGATCAAAAGCCCTTGCGTCCCAACAATATGTCATGAAATTTGAGGAACTCCATAATTCTAATCCATCATCTGAAAAAATAAGAGAATTAACTTCTCCGACATCAATATCTTTACCATTTGCAGAAAGTTGAATTTCAGCGTTTGAGCGTAAATAATGTACCCAAAAACCCCAATTGTCAGAAAAGGCGACAATAGGTTCTGATGGATGGAATGCAACCCATTCCAATGGCCAGCCTTCATTACGTCCTCGCAATGTCCCGACATAATCATATAGTTTACGGTCTGATGACATTTGTGAAAACGTAATGTTCTCTTCCTGTAATTCATTCACAAGTGTCTGCAAGTGACTATTCTGAGATTCAATCACATTGTTCTTGTTAAATAAAACAGCTGCAAAAATCACAACGGATAGGACAATTAAGCCTAAAGCTATTATCCAAAACAGATTACGCAAGTGTTTCGACCTTTTATGCCTTTGCCAAAGGACGTCAAAGCGGAGGTCAAACATGCGGGCGATGACTTTGATTGCAGCGGCATCGCGGCCCATTTCGTTGATGTTGATGCCGAGAAGTTCTTTTTCGCCTTTGAGTTGGCGCAAGCCTTCGGGAAAACATTCATCAGCAGGGTCTGTTGCATTAGGAGTGCCGCCGATAATGAAAGGTATTATGAATTCAGCTCTTCCATTATCTATGAAATGTTGCACTTCTTTTGACACCCACGGACTTTTGGCCGAGCGTGGCGAGCAGATTACTATAAGATACTTCGAGTTGTCGAGACCTTTTTCTATCTCAGCCTTGAGATTGCCTCCCGACAACTCTGATTGGTCGCGGAACACCGGGCGTATCTTGTTCGGCAGGGTGGGATTCTGTTTCCGTAAAGCCGTGGGAAGGCTATATGATTCGAGTTTCTTTTGTAGCCATTTTGCCCATTTCTCGTCTTCACGTTTATAACTGATGAAGGCGAAATATTCGTATACGTTATTTTGTCGAGTCATAGCCGTCGAGGTTCAGCATTGTGTTTGTCAGTGATTTGACGTAATTGCGGATATATTTGAATCCTAAGAGGAAGAGTATAAGTATCAGTCCGCTGAGGTCTTCGTTGAGTGACATTGAGAAACAAAGGGTGTCATAGAGGCCATGGACGATGACGGGGAGCGCGAATGCGGCGGTCAGATAGAAACGGCGGTTGCGTTTGTCAAACCATCCGAGCGAGAAGAAAGAGCCCATGATGACTGCGAAGAAATAATGAGCCGGAACGGCAAGCAGCGCACGGGAGACGCCGACAAACATCCATTCGTCTTCGGCTCCGAAAAGATAGAGTATGTTTTCAAACCCGGCGAACCCCATGCCGATGCAGACGGCATAGACGATTCCGTCAAACATCTCGTCGAAATGGCGGCATCGTTTTGCAAGCAAATACAGCGCTGCAAATTTAAGTCCTTCTTCAGGAACAGCCGCATTGACAAACGATGTCATGAATGCGCCTAAAAAGCTGTCGGCGGGTATGTCGGGAAGGATGATGTCGCCGATAGTCAGGATAATCGGACCGATGAGAATGCCGAGACATACTGCCGCGAGAAGCCAGCCGATTGGTTCGGGCCGCTTATCGCGCCGCAGCATGATGAAAGCCAACACAACAGCCGGGGCAATAGCCGCCAATATTTTAAAGAAAGTTTCAGGCATAAGGATCAGTATTTTTAGGGTATGCTTAAATTATTTGGAAATTCAAGGATGCTAAAGTTCAGGTCATTCCTTTTTATGCAAAGCTAATATTTTTTTGTAAGATTATATGGAGTGGGTCAGTTTTTTCGAGAAAATAAGCGGAAAAAACACACGCCCGGTGTGTGGGCCGGACGTGTGTTTGAGTAGGTGTTTTGGGAAACCTTATTGTCGAGATGATTTGGCAGCTGCCGGTTTAGCGATAATCGGCGAAGCGTTCCTGAAGTTTCTTGCGGGCGAAGAAGATGCGGCTCTTGACGGTGCCGAGGGGGAGATTCATGTGCTCGGCAATCTCGTTGTATTTGTACCCGGCGACGTGCATCGAGAAGGGGATGCGGTATTCGTCGGAGAACGATTCGATGGCGGCGCCGATCTCGCTTGCGCCATATGAATCCTCGGGTGATTCAAGCCCCGAATCCTGCGAGAGATTGAGGTGGTAGAGGTTGTCGGTGGTGTCGATCATCGTGGCAGCGCGGGCCGTGCGGCGGTAGTTGTTGATGAAGATGTTGCGCATGATGGTAAACACCCAGCCCTTGAAGTTTGTGTTCTCGGCATATTTGCTTTCGTTGTCAAGCACTTTGAGCGTTGTGTCTTGCAGAAGGTCGTATGCGTCGTCGCGGTTTGACGTTAACATGTAAGCGAAGTTGAGCATATTGCTCTGCAGATTCATCAGATTGCTTTGAAATTTCGAGGTTCCCATATCAGTTGATTTTTAAGTTATGTTTTTATCAGTTTTTTGCTTTATTCTGGTGTCGTTGTTTTGTGATGACGATTCAAAATTACTAAGAATTCAGCTTTGTCAAGTATTTTTGAGTTAATATGTGTTAATGTGATTTATTTTCCAATTTTTACAATTTAAATTATTAGTTTTCAATAAATTATAAATTGTATTTTCTGTTACATAATTGTTACAATTATCACATTGCGATGTTACAGATACATATTTGTGATTGTTTTGTCACAATATTAACACTCAATCCCCCGATTTGTTTTCCCCCATGATTTACCTTGACTGCCGACTATTTTGAGTATCTTTGCAACCATAAAGACATTCCCGACAAATGATACAGATCAGCAACATCCTACAGCAATACAACCTCCTCGGTCTCGCAATCGGCATCTGCACGTTTGCTGTCATCGGCATTTTCCACCCCATCGTCATAAAATGCGAATACTACTTCGGCACACGCTGCTGGTGGTGGTTTCTGATACTCGGCATCGTCATGTGCGGCGCAGCCATAGCCATATCCGACGTATTCCTTTCAACCCTCGCTGGCGTTGTGGGCTTCTCGTCATTCTGGACAATAAAGGAGATATTCGAGCAGCGCCAGCGCGTCATCAAAGGCTGGTTCCCGATGAACCCCCGACGCCGCGACGAATATCCGCATTAGCAAAAAAAGCGGGAAGCCCGGGCCTCCCGCTTTCAGTATATTCAAATAACTGTTCTCAGCAATACATCGCCTCAATCTCATTCGAGTATAGGCTGTTGATTACAGGCCGGCGCAGCTTGAGCGTATTGGTCAGCTCGCCGCTCTCGATTGAAAATTCGTGAGGCAGAAGGGTAAATTTCTTGATTTTCTCGAATCCCGCAAGTCCGGCCTGAAGCTTCTCTATGCGCTCGGCGATCATCTTCTTGATTTCTGAATTCTGAATCAGCTCATCGACGTTTTTAAACGCGATTTTCTTGCGCCGGGCATATTCTTTCAGCGCTTCGAAAGCCGGAATGATGATAGCCGTGACATACTTGCGCTGATCACCGATTACAGCGACCTGTTCGATATAACGGTCTTCACCGAGGCGGCTCTCAATTGCCTGAGGCGCGATATACTTGCCGTTGCTCGTTTTGAAAAGGTCCTTAAGACGTTCGGTCAGAATGAGAGCGCCCGACTCGTCGAAGCGACCCGCGTCGCCGGTACGGAACCAGCCGTCGGCCGTAAACGCATGTGCGGTCTCCTCGGGACGGTTATAGTAGCCCCGCATTACAGTCGGACCTTTGACAAGAATCTCGTTCTCGTCGCCGAGCCTCACCTCGACACGCGGCATCACCGTACCGACCGTACCGATTTCATAACCTATCTGCGGGAAACACGTCACCGTCGCCGTCGTCTCCGACAGACCGTAACCGATGACGATATTGATGCCGCACGCGTGGAAAAATTCGACGATATTGGCCGACAGCGGCGCTCCGGCCGTAGGATATATATTACCCCGGTCAACACCGATGGCCCGCGCGACCGTCGACAGCACGCGCTTATAGTAGAACTGATACCGTGCCTCAAGCAGCGCCGGCACCTTTCTGCCGAGACGCACATAATCGAGATTGCGGCGACGGCCGACTGCAAGTGCGCGCCTTATCATAAACAGCCTGAAGCCTTTCATTGACGAAATCTTTTCCTGCACAGCCGTATAGGCTTTCTCCCAGAAACGGGGCACACTGCACATACACGTCGGACGCACTTCACGGATGGCCGACTGTATCTCTTTCGGATTACCGTTTATCGCAACCCTCATGCCGCTGTCAAGGCAAAAATACGTCCAGGCCTTTTCAAATATATGGCTCAACGGCAGAAAGCACAGTGATGTATCCTCGTCGCTGAGCGTCGTCAGACGTTCGTGGTGTATCTCCATCGCCGCATTAAAGCAGCTGTGGGGCAGAATGGCACCCTTGGGCTCGCCCGTGGTTCCCGATGTATATATTAATGTAGCGATATCATCCGCTGTGGCTGCCGCAGCCCGGGCCGCGACCTCTTCACGGCACTCAGTCGTTGCGGCCTCACCGAGTTTCAGCATGGCCGAAAATCGCATAGTCAGGCTGTCGCCTTCAGGGATGACGATATCCTCGTCGTAAGTCACGATTGTTTTGAGCGTGTGACAGCGCGGCGCCACGGCGCGCACTGCATCATACTGCTCCTGACTGCCGACCATAATCATTACGGCGCCGGAGTCCTTGATTATAAACTCGACCTGCTCGGCACTGCTCGTCGCATAAATCGAGACAGGTATCGCACGGTTGCGATAGCAGGCAAAATCAGAAATCAGAATCTCGGGACAATTGGCCGAGAATATATTTATCATATCCTGAGGGCCGACGCCGATAGTCTCGAGGCCGCAGGCCAGATTATCGACGAGTCCCTGCAATTGGTTCCATGACATCACAGTCCACTCCGACGAGCCTGCTTTTCGGTATCTAAGAGCTTCGCGCCCGCCGTAACCGAGTGTCTGTCTTTGAATTAAATTTGTTAAAACGTTAGGCATAATAGTCTAATTGGTGACAAAACCGCGGCAAAGTTACTTCCTTTGCTTCTATTTAAAACATTTTTGTGACTCAAATTGACGTAGCGTTAACAAACATTTCTATGATGCACACCTAACGTTAATAAAAGTTAATCCCGAGCTTCGTCGTTTTTTATACTCGTTTCGCAGTAAAAAGAGCCTTAAAAATTATAAAAAAATGACTAACTTTGCGGCTTATTTAAGAGCCGCCATCCAGACGGCACTCTAAGGAGATTGTTTTAAGCTATATGTTACATTATGGAATGGATTAGTGAACTGTTGTTACCGGGCAGCCAATCGATAGCAAGCACCCTCGTGCTCTACTCGTTTGTCATCGCCGCCGGCATCTACATCGGCAAACTCAAGATTTTCGGGGTCTCGCTCGGTGTCACCTTTGTGCTCTTTGTCGGCATTCTCATGGGACACCTCGGCTATGTCGTCGACTCCGACATCCTTAAATTCGTCAGAGAGCTTGGCCTGATTCTGTTTATTTTCTCGATAGGCCTGCAGGTCGGTCCGGGCTTCTTCTCGTCGTTCAAGAAAGGCGGCGTCGTGCTCAACGGCCTTGCCGTACTCGTCATCGCGCTCAACGTCGCGATAGTCCTCGGCATCTACTTTTTCGGCAACATCAACGACATCAGCGCCCTCGTCGGCGTCATGAGCGGCGCCGTCACCAACACCCCCGGCCTCGCGGCCGCACAACAGGCCATCAGCCAGATGAGCAGCCCGGAGCAGGCAAACATGATGGCATCGGGCTACGCCGCAGCATATCCCCTCGGCGTCGTCGGCATAATCCTCTCTATGTTTGTCATCAAAGGCATATTCAGAATCAAGACCGACACCGAGGTCAAGGAAATCGAAGACGAACAGGAAAATTCACAGCTCAAACCCTTCCTGCTCTCGATACAGGTCACAAACAAACTCATCGACGACACGACTCTTGTCGCCCTCCACGACATCATCCAGTGTAACTTCGTCGTCTCGCGCCTAATGACAGCCGACGACGAAATCACGATTCCCAAATCATCGACACGCATCCACGTCGGCGACAAACTGCTCATCATCTGCTCGGCCATCGACGCCCAGCGCTTCAAAGCTGTCATCGGCCCCGAGATTGAAATGGACTGGAACTCGACCCCCACGCCCGTCTACTCCCGCCGCATCCTCGTCACCAAGAGCCAGTATAACGGCGTCGCCCTCGGCAGCCTCCGCCTCCACAACGGCTACAAGCTCAACGCCACACGCGTCAACCGCGCCGGAGTCGACCTCCTCGCCGCTCCAAACCTGCGTCTCCAGATGGGCGACCGCATCACCGTCGTCGGCAACCTCGAGGACATCGACCGACTCGCCGCACGTCTGGGCAACTCGATGAAACGTCTCGACCAGCCCAATCTCATAACGATATTCGTCGGCATCATCCTCGGCATCATCCTCGGCTCAATCAACATCGGCTTCGGCATGAAACTCGGCCTCGCCGGCGGTCCACTCGTCGTCGCAATCCTCCTCAGCCGCTTCGGCTACAAAGCCAAACTCGTCACATATACCTCGTCGGCCGCATCACTCCTCCTCCGCGAACTCGGCATCTGCCTCTTCCTCGCCTCCGTCGGCATATCGGCCGGCAAAGGCTTCGCCGACGCCGTCTTCAACACAACAGGCATGTGGTGGGTCATCTGGGGCTTCGTCATCACAGTAGTGCCTCTGATTATCGTCGGCCTCATCGCACGCCACAAATACAAAATCAACTACCTCTCCATCATGGGCCTCTTCTCAGGCAGCTGCACCGATCCCCCCGCCCTGGCCTACGCCGGCAACTCGACCGGCAACGACGCTCCCGCCGTAGCCTACTCTACAGTCTACCCGCTCACAATGTTCCTCCGCGTAGTCGCCGCCCAGGTGCTGATTCTGACTTTAGCATAACAACCATCATACAGCAGAGAAGCGCCGCCGGACTCAAATCCGACGGCGCTTCTTTTATACTTTTACTTTATAGCCGGTAAATATCCCGTCCGGTCAAGACAAATGCTCTTTGATCTTGGCTTCGAGAACATCACCCTGCTGAAGACCTACAGCACGCCAGACCGGTTCGCCGCTCTTGAAAAGAATAAGCGTCGGTACCGACTGCACGCGGTAGCGCTGCGCAAGCTCGACATTTTTATCTATATCAACTTTAAGCACATTGGCCGTATCACCTACTTTATTCTTGACTTCTTCAAGAACCGGCCCCTGCATACGGCACGGGCCGCACCACGTCGCAAAAAAATCGACCAAAGTCGGTTTATCACTCTTAATCAATTCATTAAAATCGTTCATAATATATTTTTTAGAGTTTATTATTGATAGACAAATTTACTAAATATAACTATATCGTCACCAACTTTGTTCAATATTTGCAGATACAATAAAAAATCACTATCTTTGCACCGCAAAAGGTTGGTCCGGTAGCTCAGCTGGATAGAGCATCTGCCTTCTAAGCAGACGGTCATGCGTTCGAGTCGCATCCGGATCACTTTAAACATACGATTCATTAGCTCAGTTGGTTTAGAGCGC
>USIN01000074.1 GCA_900554715.1 uncultured Bacteroidales bacterium | reverse complement strand
ATTACGTTCGTCCTGTATGTTGCTTTTTGAATTATTTCGAATCTCTGTTAGGCTTTTCTCAATACGTTCCGATTCTGTCATTTCCTTATTCATATTGCTTAATGCAGAAATAAGAGTAACAATGACAGCCGCGACTGCCATGACAACCTTCTCGCGGTATCTTGGCGATATGTGCGAGATGTCGTCATTGTAGCTGTATCTGAAAATATTCTGAGCCGAATAACAGATGACTGCTCCCGACAGGGTGATGACCCATACCAGCTGAAGCCATATAAACAACAGCGGCAGGAACGAGAAGCTGCCGTAAATGGCATTGTTTCGCGCCACATACATCTGACCCGTGACAAATATCCATTGAAGGATAAGGAATCCCGTACCGGATATAATGCCCGCGATAAAGGCATTGCGGAATTTGACTTCGGTATTCGGGATAAGCATATAAAGTGCCGTAAAAAACAACCAGGTAAACACATAAGACGCGACTTCAAGTAAAATCGACACCAGCGGCGACAGAAACGGGAAATCGAACATAGCCTGCAATGTCGTCGAAAGCATCACGTTGATACCTCCGATACAGACCATGATGATTGGCAGTATCAGCAGCATCGCGGTGTAGTCGGTTATCTTCCTCCAGAAACTGCGGCCGGCCTGTACGCCCCATATCCTGTTAAAGGCCTCCTCGATGTTGCTGACGAGCGAAATCAGTGTCCAGACAAGAAATATCAGGCCGACGCCGACAAAAACGCCTTCTGATGTCTGATTGAGATATGAGTCGACAAAATTGAACGCCTGCGTGAGTGCTCCGCGCATTGCGTGGAAAGTGTTCATCAGCTGGTTTTCAAGATAAGTCTGGAGTCCGAAACCGCGGCCGAGAGCAAAAAGCATCGCGAGAGCCGGCACCAGAGCGAGAAGCGTGCGATAGGTCATCGCGCATGCCTGTGTCTGCACATCGCTGTTAAGAAACGACTTGATTGACAGATTGAGTGTCTTGACGATTTTGACTGACAGGGTATTCTTATCTTCACGCCAGACACCTGCCGAGACATACTGCCACAGCGATCGGGCCTTAGCCACCGTCTTGTTTATGAAATCTGACAACTTTGACATGCTCTGCAAAGATACATCATTATTTTGAATCGATCTATCATAACTAACAACCGTTTTTTGATGATTGTTGACTAACTTTGCACCATGACAACAACAATAATCATCCTCATATTATCGCTGCTTCTCGCAGCTGCAGCAGTTATCATATTCATTCTGATGAAAAAACTCGACGCAAGCCGTGCCGGCGGACATGCCCTCGAAGTCGAGCTCGCCCGCTGCCGCGAACGTCTCGCCGTCATCGACACCGAGAACGAAGAGCACTTCGATCGCATCGCCCGCAAAATCATCATCGACAACTCATCGCGACTGTCGGGCGAAAACCGCGAAGCGATAGCACGCCTTATTGACCCGATGAAAGAAAATCTCGAGAACTTCCGCCGAGCATACTCCGAAGCCTATACAACCGAGGCTGAGAAACGTGCGGCGCTCGACAGCCAGATTAAAGACCTGCTCGACTCAAACCGACGCATCTCAACGGCCGCCGGACGACTGGCCGACATAATCAAAGGCAACTCGGGAGCGCAGGGCAAGCTCGGCGAAATAGTGCTCGAAAATATTCTCGACGCCGCGGGACTTGTGCGCGGCCGCGACTATCTGTCACAAAAAACTATCGACAGCGAGAGCGCCGCGCGCCCCGACATCATCATCAACTGTCCCGACAACCGCCATATAATCATCGACTCGAAAGTTTCGGTCACCGACTACTCGAAGATGTGCGACGCCGACGACCCGGCGCAGCGGCGCCAATACGGCGAGGCGCATGTCAAATCACTCAAACGCCACGTCGACAAACTGCGGCGCACTAACTACCAGGAATTTCTCGGCGGCTCGACACCCGATTTCGTCATGATGTTCATACCTCACGAAGGGGCTTATCTCGCAGCCATGCAACTCGCGCCCGAGCTGTGGCAGACGGCTTTTGACGGCAATGTAATCATTGTCTCCCCCACCCATCTGCTGTCTGTCGTCAGACTTGTAGCCATGATGTGGCGTCAGGACAAACAAAACCGCCATGCTCTCAGAATCGCGGAGCAAGGCGGCAAGATGATTGATAAACTCGCGGCATTTATCGACGACATGTCGAAACTCAGAAACAGCCTTAAAGCGGCCGGAGCGGCTTTTGACGCGGCGGCCATAAAGCTCGAGGGACGCGGCGGCATAAGAAGCATCGGCGAGAAAATGCAGGAACTCGGTGCGAAAGCGTCGAAGACCATACCGCCCCGGATGACCGAGGGCTGCGAGGGCGACGACACGGGCGACTACAGTCAGCGGTAATCCTTGAGAGCGCGCTGGAGCCTTTGACGGGCGAAGAATATGCGGCTCTTGACTGTGCCGAGCGGAAGTCCTGTGTGTTCGGCGATTTCAGCATATTTATAGCCGGCGACGTGCATCGAGAACGGCACCTTGTAAGAATCTTCAAATGAATTTATGATGGCTGTGATTTCTTTGGATGCGAGCGACCCTTCGGGTGACTCATAGCCCGAATTCTGCGGCAGATTGAGATGATAAAGATCGTCTGTGAGATCGAGAACAGTGCCTGATCTGACTATTTTGCGGTAATTATGGGTCAAGCCGAAATCCCGGTGCATTTGTTAAATCCGGGCGAATGGAGTGTTAAAAATTCAAGCGTATAGCTTGACGAGCCGGAAGATGAAAAAATCACGGTCACGGACACCGCGCATCTGGGAGCGGAAGATCTTGACCTTAGAGTTGAAGGCTTCGGCCGAGGCATTGGTTGCGCGACGCCGGAAGTAGTTTAGGATAGTTGGGGCGTGGTTCTTGAAAGTCTTGATTACAGAGCGGAAGTTGTTGTTGGCCAGTGCTGACACCTTTTCATACCATTCGTTCATTTTTCCCATGGCTTTTGTCGGAGAGATTTTGGAGTTGAATATGCGGCGCAAATCCATAGCCAGGCGGTATGCGGCTTTAAGTATGGGATAGTGCTTGAACAAAATGTTTGCGCGATGACGCTGTATGTCAGTCCATTTATTCTGCGACATCATAAGCGTGTGCTTGCTGCGGGCAAGTATCTGGCGCATGGTCTCGCCGTTGGAGTATGTCGCAGGAGGCACAGATTTGTCACGGTCGTTTTCTTCGGCGATAAGCTGACGGCGTATGTCGATACGGATTTCATCAACAGCCTCATTATAGACCTGTTGCACGTGGAAGCGGTCATTGACAACATGTGCGTTGTAGAACACCTCGGCGGCTATCAGCATCATTGACGGCGACAAGTCGCAGGTCACTTCTTTCACTTTGCGTCTCACAGACTTGCCCATCGCACCTATGAGTATGGAGATGATCTCGTCGCTCCTGGTGCCGGGGATGGCAGCGGCAAGAGTACCCCTGCCGCCGTGGCCATCCTTGTTGGTCAGGAAAGTCCACACCTCACCATTGCTCAGGCAGGTCTCGTCAAGGCTCATGTACGGCCCGATGTTGGCAGTGTTGAAGTAAAACCCACAACAGAGTTCGTTCTCGCACCACTGGGCGTAGCCACTCAGCTTATTGCGGTATAAGTCAGCAAAATACTTGCCGTTTACGCAGTACATCTGCGCTATGTGCTTAATCGACAGGGCTGTCGTCTCCACTTTCGTCTTTTAAAAAAGCCACGAACTCGGCACTGAGTCGTGTCCCTTCCTCGTTGGGAAGCTCAAGGTTGTAGGAGAATATCTCGTTTGTTTTCTTGTCCCACCATTTGTTCTTGCGCATATGAAGATAGACAGGCCTGCCACGCATGGGATAATCCTGTATCGTTACATAATCCGTGTATCCACGGGCCACTATGTTGGGATTGCGGTAATCCGCGTCCGACAGCTTTTTCTTCTCATCAAGCCATATATCGTATGACTGGTCGGTACGTTCGAAACGCACCATCTCAAACAGTTCATCCATCCCCTCGGGAAGGCACATCCATATTGCATCTGCTGCTTTCATGATGCAAATTTAACACTTTCCACAAAATTTATGCACCGGGATTTCGGCTTGAGCCGTCATTGCCACGCTCTTATATACGGAGGCGTCGATTTATATTTCACACCGTTCGCACAGATAGAAAAAGGCACGATACGTCCCAAAGACATTAAAGATATATTCAATCCGCTTAACGCAAACCATAAGCCCGTAGCCCAGATAATTTTCAGAAATGTTGACGAGTTCACAGCCCTGTGTGACCGGCTTACAGGCGAAGGTCTTAGAGAAATAGACCTCAATATGGGTTGTCCGTTCGTCCCTCAGCTGAAAAAGGGCAGGGGAGCGGCGACACTCCTCAACGCCAGTCTCCTCTCTGAAATCTCAGAACTTATGTCGACGCGTTATTCCTCGGTGCGGTTCTCCTTGAAAATGCGCCCCGGTGTATCCGCTTTGGACGAATGGAAATCAGTCATGCCCGCAATATCCGCTATGCCATTGTCACATCTGACAGTCCATCCGCGCACTGCGCGCCAGCAGTATTCAGGCAGCCTCTCCCTCGACACATTCGCCGGCATTGCCGACTCAGGCCATAGGATGATATTCAACGGCGAAATACATACATTGGCCGACATTGACGTATTGCTCTGCCGCTTTCCTGATTTGTCAGGCATAATGGCCGGTCGTGGATTGCTTGCGCGGCCTTCGCTTTTTAGCGAGTGGCGTGAGGGCGTGGAGTGGAGCGAACATCGCCGTTGCGAGGCTCTGTATGAACTGCATGCCCGTGTCCTCGATTATTATAAATCGACTCTTTGTGGCGAAGCGCAGATTCTAAACAAAATACGGCCGTTTTGGGATTACCTCGAAACCGTTATCGGCCATAAATCGTTCAAGGCCATTAAAAAAGCTGCATCCTTGGCCCGCTATCAGGAAGCGGTCGACTCGTCGTTCTTGAACAGATCCTCTTCTTCGTCGCGTTTGAAATAATGCGCGAGCAGCGCAATGAATTTTGAAATCTGCTTGATGGCTGCAGCAGTCTCAGGGCTTATCTCCTTGCCTGCCAGTCGCAGCATCAGCATCCCGTAGAGAGCGTTGAAACACGTCTCGATCTCGCCCTTCTTATCCTCGCCCGACTTGGCTCTCAGCTCGACGATAATAGGCAGAGTCGCATAGAACTCTTTTGTATATTCGGGGAATCGCGGATCTTTGAGCAGTGCGTTGTGCAGAGCAACGAGCGCTGAGATTATATTCTTGTTCAGTTGAAGATGGCCCGATTTCACGACATCTTCGCGACGCATCATATCTATGAGCGACTCATACCATTCGACCAGTTGTTTCTTCTGTTCGTCGTTCAGGTCTGTGCGTGTGTCGACGAGCGACTGTTTGATACGGTCGATATCCAGATTGTTAGCTCTGATGACATCCTCGATGTGCCACATATAAATAAGATATTCGGCTATATTCTCCTTGCGTTTCTGCGAAGCTGTAAACATACGATTAAAAATTTATTCGACAAAATTATACTTAGTTCATCAAATATACAACACCACGGACCCAAAACAAGTGCGTCCCACACTCCAAAAAATCCCCCGTCGGCTGCAAAGTAATTATTTTGTAGGGTGGGGAAAATGTATTACCTTTGCAGTAAGTTTCTATAATAAAAAGATAAATGGCTTTTTTTAAATTTTTCTCGAAAGAAAAGAAGGAGACGCTCGACCGTGGTCTTGAAAAGACAAAGACCGGTGTGTTCAGTAAGATTAAAAGGGCGTTTCTTGGCCGAAAAACAATAGATGCCGACTTCCTCGACCAGCTTGAGGAAATATTTATCACCGGAGATGTCGGTGTCGAGACTACGTTGAAGATTATCGAGCGTATCGAACGTCGCGTTTCTCATGATAAATATGTCGATTCAGACGAGCTTAACGAAATGCTTTGCGAGGAGATAACAGCTCTCCTCGCCGAGAACGACAATGAGCGCGATCTCGCCGATTTTGATACGCCTGCCGGCATAAAGCCATATGTCATTATGGTTGTCGGTGTCAATGGCGTCGGCAAAACCACTACTATAGGCAAACTCGCTTATCAATATAAAGCCGCAGGCAAAAAAGTCATGCTCGGAGCTGCCGATACATTCAGGGCTGCCGCAGTCGAGCAGCTTGACGAATGGGCGCGCCGCGCCGATGTCCCCGTTGTCAAGCAGCAGCTCGGTTCCGATGCTGCCGCTGTAGCGTTCGACACACTTTCGTCAGCCGTTGCAAACGGCACCGACGTAGTGATTATCGATACGGCCGGTCGTCTTCATAACAAAAAAGGCCTCATGGACGAGCTTGCCAAGATCAAGCGAGTCATGGAAAAGGTCGTCCCCGGCGCTCCTCACGAGGTGCTCCTTGTCCTCGACGGCTCGACAGGCCAGAACGCCTTCGAGCAGGCGCGTCAGTTCTCGGCAACGACACAGGTGACCGACCTGGCGATAACCAAGCTCGACGGCACGGCCAAAGGCGGTGTCGTCATCGGCATCAGCGATCAGTTTAAGATCCCCGTGAAATATATCGGTCTCGGCGAAGGAATTGAAGACCTTCAGGTTTTCAATAAGCGTGAATTTGTCGAGTCGCTTTTCGGCAAACGTTGAAATGAAAAGAAAAAGCGTTAATGTCGTGACGATGGGGTGCTCGAAAAACCTCGTCGATTCCGAGCGGGTACTTAAAATGCTTGAGTCCCGTGGTTTTGATGCCGTTCACAACGCTTCGGAGTTTAAGGGTGATATCGCAGTCATCAACACATGCGGTTTCATCGGCGACGCCAAAGAGGAGTCTATCGAAATGATTCTCGAAGCGGCTAGAGCCAAGACTTCACATAAGCTTAAAAGTTTGTATGTCATGGGTTGCCTGTCAGAGCGTTACCGCGAAGAACTCAAAGCCGAGCTACCCGAGGTTGACGGTTGGTACGGCAAATTTGACTGGACTGCTCTCGCCGACGACCTTGCCGGAAAATTCCAGACACCATCCCGGCTTTGGGAGCGTACACTCACAACGCCGTCGCATCATGCATATCTGAAGATTTCCGAAGGCTGCAACCGCTTCTGTTCGTTCTGCGCCATCCCCCTCATCACCGGCCGTTACAAATCTCGCCAGCCCGATGAGATTATCGCCGAAGTCGAAGACCTTGTCGCCAAAGGAGTCAGGGAATTCAATATCATAGCTCAGGATCTCTCGAGCTACGGTCTCGACACAGAGGGGCGGCACACGCTCGCGCAGCTCGTCGATCGCATCGCCGATGTCGAGGGCGTCGAATGGATAAGACTTCACTATGCCTATCCCGCCGATTTTCCTTATGATGTTCTTGAAGTCATGGCGCGTCGCAGCAATGTCTGCAAATATCTCGATGTCGCCCTGCAACACATTGATGACACAGTACTGTCGAACATGCGCCGCCATATCACAGCCGATGAGACCCGCCGTTTCCTTCAGCGCGTCCGTGAGGCCGTCCCCGGCATCCACATCCGCACGACTCTTATGGTCGGCTTCCCCGGCGAGACCGACGAAGCTTTCGAACGCCTTGTCGATTTCGTGCGCGAACAGCGCTTTGAGCGCATGGGCGCCTTTGCCTACTGTGAGGAGGAAGGCACTTACGGTGCAAAGACTTTTGCCGACGATATTCCGCAGGAAGTCAAGGATGAACGCCTGGGGCGTCTTATGGTCGTCCAGGAGGA
>USIN01000073.1 GCA_900554715.1 uncultured Bacteroidales bacterium | reverse complement strand
GATGTTCTGGTTGACGCCGCTCGACTGGTAGGTCGAGAACTGCTCGACACCGCCGTTCTGGAACTCGACGTTGTTGAAGCGGACGATGCGGCTCTGAGTGGCGCGGAGGCCTTCGGGGCCTGTCGGCAGTTCGTCGAAGCTGTTGACGACGAGGGTGTCGATTTTCTCGATTTCGGGGAGGCCGTTAAGCTCGGTGTGAGAGTCGAATAGCTCGGGCGACATGAACGATACTTCCCAGACATTCCCCTGTTCGTAGAATTCGCGCATGCCAATCTGCTGGAGGCCGTTGTATTTGCCTATATACATGCCGGTGACGTCGACGACAATCTCCTGGCCGCGGCGATATTTGAGGTAGAGGTTAT
The DNA here is from genome assembly GCA_900554715.1 of uncultured Bacteroidales bacterium. GTDB lineage: Bacteria > Bacteroidota > Bacteroidia > Bacteroidales > Muribaculaceae > CAG-873. Next base: position 7,361 of record USIN01000073.1, on the reverse strand, counting down.
AAGAGTTGATCGAGAAAGCCATTGCGGCTGTCTCGTCCTGGATGACGAGGCTTTTGTAGATGTTGCTCTCTTCGTCGGTCGAGACGACGCGCCCCTTTATGATATAGTGGCTGCCGTCTTCGCGGGCCATGATTGTGTCGGCATAGTTGACGGCATCGTTCCAGAAGAGGGTCTTGAGCTCGAGGATCGAGATGTTTGCCTGCTGAGAGGCCACGGGGACGTCGACGTTGGGAGCGTCGACATCGTCCTGGCAGGCGGGGAGGGCGACGGCGAGCATCATGGCTGCCGCAACCCCGCTTATGTAATATCTGAATGTTTTCATTTGTCTTGACTGTTGGGGGTTAGGATTACTGTGCAGAGCCTACTTTGACGTTGTCGACACACCATGTGGCATAATTGGCGTCCTGTGTGGCATAGAATCTGAAGCCTAAGTAGATGATGCCGCTGTAGTCGGCGAGGCTGACATTGCCCGAATTGGTCCAGCTTGAGTAGCCGGATTCGGGAGCCACGGCGATGGCGGGATTGAGCTTGGTCTTGGTGGCCGAAGCGATGTCGGCTGATGTCAGCACATAGACCTCGAAGACAGAGGTTGTCGAGCCGTAGCCGTTGACCTGGGTGTCGAAGGTGAGGTTTTTGTCGGTCACTTTGCTCATGTCGATGGCCGGTGTGAGCAGCCATGCGTCGAAGGGTGGCTGAGTGCCTTTGAAACCGGTCATGGCAGCGTAGCCGTTGTTGCTGTAAGATGTCTGATACCACTGCTTGTCGCCTGAAACCTTTATGTTGGCCCATCCGGCGGGCAGGCCTGTCTCGAAGGTCTCGTCGATGAAGCTGACGGGGTCGGTAGGCACGTCGGGAGTCTCGGCGCCGTCGATTTTGAATTCGGTGACGCTCTTGAGGCCGGCTGTGCCGAAGTATTTCTCGAGGCTGCCCTTGAGCGAGACTTCTTTCTTGTAGTTACCGGGCTTGGCCTGAAGACCGAGCGAGTTGCGGACATCGGTCGGGAGCTGTACGGGCACACAGTTGGCTACGTTAGTCTCTTCGGCATTGTCGGCGATGAGGAAGTTGGTGTTAGAGGTCGCTTCGTTGTTGAACTTGGCGCCTTCGGCGAGGTTCATGCCGTCGACCCATCCGACGATATAGCCTTTGACCCATTTGTCTGTGCCTGTGGCACCGCCGATGACAGCGGCGCAGTTATAGGGCGCGGCCTCTGTGCCGTCGCCGCTGCCGGTCGAGGGCTGGTCGGGCTGGTCAGGGTTATCGGGGGTGTCGGGATTATCTTCGGCCGGAGTGAAGCCTTCGAGGTCGTCGATGCTGTTGATGATAAGCTGCCAGTCGTTGTTGAAGAAGCCGAGGATGCCTTTGACCGAGCCTGTGCCCGAGGGGATGAGGTCGCGGCCGAAGGTGCAGTAGCGGTTGAGACGGATGACCATCGAGTTGCCGTCGGCGTCTTTGAAGGCTATGCTGTTGTCCTGGCCTTCGGTGGGGATGAACTTGGCGCCGGGCTGCGAGAATGTCACGCCGCTGATCTTGACCGATGTGGCCATCATGCTGCGGACGGTCTCCTGCGAATTGAGGGCGGCCTTGAGCTCGGCGAGGGTGACGTCTTTATAGGTGATGAGCTCGGGCTCGGCGAGACCGTTGGCCTGCATGTGCTCGAGGAGTACGGCGTTCTCGAGGAATGTCGTGCCGCCTTTGTCAGAGAGTGCGCCGAGCTGGAAGAGACCGGCGTAGCGGCCTGCGTAGAGACCGGTGACGTTGACGTAGACCTCCTGGCCGAGAGCAAACTGGGTGGCGAGCTTCTGGCTTGATTTCACCTGGCGTGCGGCGATGCTCATGCCGCCGGTCTCGTCTTCGAGGTAGATGTAGTTGTAGAGGGTGCTGTTGATGTCGGTCGAGATGACGCGCGCTTTGAGGATGAGGTCGTTGCCCTCGGCGTTGACGGTCGTCTGGACGGCATAGTTGTTTTCGTTCTGCCAGTAGAGGTCTTTGAGTCCGGCGATGGTGATGTTTTCTTTGCCGGCCATTTCAGACTCGGGCATCACAATCGGGGGACGGGCAAAGTCGTCGTCGCATGATGTCAGGGCCGTTGCGCTCAACATCAGCGATGCGATATATAATAGTGACTTTTTCATTGTCGTGATATTCATTTTGTAATGTTTATACAGTCGTTAGAATCTTACGCCGATGTTGAGGAACGCTCTTACGCCCTGCGCGTAGCTGTAGCGGTTGGGGTAGGCGTTGCGGTCGTAGGTCGTTTCGTTGAGTCGGCCCTGCTGGTAGGCGTAGGTGACGACATCGCGGTTGTTGAGGACGTTGTAGACGTTGAGGTTGATGTTCATCGACACCTTGCGGTTGATGTAAATCAGTTTGCCGATCGACAGGTTGAGGGTGAATGCGTTTTTGAGTTTGTCCTGGTCGGTGAGTTCTTCGATTTTGGCTTCGAGCTGTTCGCGGGTGGGAACACCGCCGTCCCAGATGTCGGCCGAGGCCAGACCGGGGAACTGTTCGTGGTAGCGCGGCGAGAGGTTGACGTAGGCGTCGCCTTGGAATGTGCCGTTGATGTTGAAGAACCAGTTGCCGGGAGCGGCCCAGTCGATGCCGAGGTTACATTGTGTCTGAGGTGTCGAACCGAGGTAGAAGTTCTTCAGATAGACAGTCTGTGTTGTGTCGGGATGAAGGCCGTTCTCGAATGTGCGTGTGCCCTGTGGATTGTTTTTATACTGGTAGCGGGCGTATGTGCCGGCGAATGTGGCTGTGATCGAGGGTGTGATCTTGTATGCCATGCCGAGCTCGACGCCTTTGTAGACGCGCTTGACGCCGGTGAGCACATAGTTGGTGTAGGTGCGGTAGTAGTCGTCGTAGAAGCCTGTGCGCTCGATGCCGTTGTCGACCTGGGTGTAGAAGCCGGTCAGTGATCCGCGGAAGCGGCGGTAGTTCCATGTATAGCCGAGGTCGCCCGAGAAGTCGCGTTCGCTCTCGACGTTGGCGGCGACGGTGTTCTTGACGCGCGGAGCGATGAAGACGTTGTCGACCAGCGGCGAGCGTGTGCCGTATTCGACATGGGCGCTGAAGTAGTTGCGGCCGTTGAGCTTATAGGTCGCGCCGGCCTTGATGGCGCCGTTGTCAAATTTGAGCATATCGCTCTTGCCGAGCGAGTTCTGCGGAGCGCGGCCGTTGCGCATATAGCCTTCGCGCTGGAACTGTGTGTAGCTCATCTTGATGCCGTAGTTGACATCCCAGTGGGGCAGGGTGATGACATTCTGGAGCCATGCCGTGGCCTGGAGGGCACGGATGTCATAGTTGTAGCCGAATTTGTCGCCTTCCCTGACTCGGCGGTTGGGATGGTCGAGGTCATTCTGTAGGTTGTCGGGAGCGATGGCAAACTCGCGGAGGCTGAAGGGGTCGACGTCGATCCAGAATTCGCCGCCCATGAGGTCGCGGACGGTCTTGTAGAACGACGCTTTGGTGTAGTTGAATGTCACGCCGCCCTGGAGGCTCATGCAGTCGTTGATGCGGGTGTTGACATAGCTGTTGAAGATGGCGTTGACCTGGTTGCTGACGCGGTTCTCCATGATATATGACGAGCCTTTCTTGTCGGCTTCGGGGAGTGTCTCGTTCTGGATGTTGTTGAGGTAGTTCATCTGATAGAGTTCGTCCCAGTCGATCTGGCGGAATGATTTGTCATGTTTCCAGAGGTCGGTATACATCTGCTTCTCAGGTTTGCCTTCGTAGTATGAGGGGAGGTTGCGGTAGTACGACGGATCGGGGTTATTGCCCTGATAGTACTGTATGGCCGTGCGGGTGTATCTTACCCAGCGCATTGCGGCCGATGTGTTGACCGTGGTGTTGTTTTTCTTGAAGATATAGTTGAGCATCACGGTGGGGTCGAATGTCTCGGTGATGCGCGACGAGCGTTTTTTGCCGTCCTGCCAGCCCCAGGCGGGGTTGTAGAGATTAGAGCCGGCGAGATCATAGGCTTCCTGATAGGTGGCCTGGGCTGTGGCGCGCTGTGTCGGGCCGCCGAAGGCGGTGAGAGTCAGCGAGTGGTTGGGGTTGAAGATTTTCTCGACCGAGAGGAAGAGGCCGCCCGAGTTGTAGAATGTGCCTTCGATTACACCTTCGTTGGCATAGCGTCCGATGCCGCTGACGGTGTATGCCCAGCCGTGTTTGTTGACGCCCGAGGCATATGTGGCCATGGCGCGTAGCATATAGTTGGAGTTGGTGAAGGCGAGGCTGCCGTTGAAGCCCGGCGCATAGAGGTCGGTGACGGTGTTGTAGTTGGTGCTGCCGCCGATGCTGCCGAAGCCGTAGTTTGCGGCGCCCATGCCTATCGTGGTTGTCTTGTTTCTGAAGGCGCGGCTTGTCATGCCCAGGAGGCTCGAGAAGTTGAAGCGGCCGCGGATGAGGTCGTTGAAAGGCACACCGTTGATGTAGACTGTCTGATACTCGCTGTCATAGCCGCGGTAGCGGAAGTACATCGGCGAGAAGTTATATGAAGCCGTGCTGTAGTATATGTCGTCGTTGGCGCCTGTGAGGGCAGCGATGCCCTGTGTGTTGCCTTCCTCGTCTTCGAGGACCGATTCGTCGAAGATCATGTCTTCGTTGTCGCCGTAGAAGTCATCGGCCGAGTCGGGCGTGAGGGTGATTGTGCCGAGGTCGGTCGAGGGCGCTGTGACGGTGGCGTTGAAGCCGGCGCTCTGATAGCCGTCGCAGGTGACGATAATATAAATATCTCCGGGCTGTACACCGGTGACGCGGAAGTCGCCGTTGAAGCCTGTGGTCGCCGAGACGCCCCTGTCCTGGAGGGTGACATAGGCTCCGCTGACCGGACTGCCGTTAGAGCCGTCGGTAACGACGCCGACGACGGTGGCAGTTTGTGCCAGTGACGGCAGTGTGGCCGTCAGAAGCAGTAGCAGAAACAGTTTCAGTCTCATAAATTGTTTAGTGGTTGTATTTATTGTTATGTAAAAAATTGTCAGTTAAACAACTAAAGCACATCTGCGCGACACAAGGCTTACGAAGCGGTCGCTCCGCTCCGACGCTTCCGAGGCATAGATAGGCAATTAGCTGTCAAATATAGCTAAAATATTCTAATATCAGCCAAAATTTAACAAATTCCATAACCAAAACCACGTTGTAAGACGCAAAACGGCCCCGCTCCAGTGATGTGGGGCGGGGCCGGGGTATTGGGGAAATGTGTCGTGTTATTCTACTGTCCAGGTTTCGCCGGCGAGAATCATCGAACGCAGGCTGTCGAAGCCTTTTTTGGCGCGGACTTCCTCGACCTGCTTCGAGACGCCTTCGTCGTAGGTGATGGCCTCGACGTCGCGGATGATGCCGACGGCGAGGGGCAGGGTGTCGCCGTCCATCATTGCGAGCTGCTGGTGTAGGAAGTTGCTCTGGCAGTGGGCGTCGTGGACGAGGACGTCGTCGATGGTGTAGCCGTCTTCACCGATGGTGACGGCCTTGAGCAGGAAGCCGTCCCGGACGAGACCGCGGTTGTTGTCTTTGCCGAAGATCATCTTCTCGCCGTGGCGCAGGTGGATGGTTTTGTCGGCGCGCACTTCACGGTCGGTGATGGCGTTGTGGATTCCGTTGTTGAAGATGACACAGTTCTGGAGAATCTCGACGACCGACGCGCCTTTGTGGCGTGCGGCGGCGACCATTACCTCGACCGAGGTGGCGAGCTCGACGTCAATCGAGCGGCCGAAGAAGTTGCCGCGGGCACCGAAAACGAGCTCGGCGGGGATGAAGGGGTCTTCGGTCGTGCCGTAAGGCGATGATTTAGAGACGAAACCGCGGGCGCTCGTCGGTGAATACTGACCCTTTGTCAGGCCGTAGATCTTGTTGTTGAACAAGAGCATGTTGATGTCGATGTTGCGTCGGACGGCGTGGATGAAGTGGTTGCCGCCGATGGCGAGGCCGTCGCCGTCGCCCGAAATCTGCCAGACGGTCATCTCGGGATTGGCTACCTTGAAGCCTGTGGCTATGGCTGCCGCACGGCCGTGGATGGTGTGGAAGCCATAGGTGTTCATATAGTAGGGCAGACGCGAGCTGCAGCCGATGCCTGATATGACGGCTGTCTTGTGGGGCGCGACGCCCAGTTCGGCCATGGCCTTGTGGAGGGTGTTGAGTATGGCGTGGTCACCGCAGCCCGGACACCAGCGCACAGACTGGTCGTTCTTGTAGTCGGATGCTTTATAGTTGTTCTGTTCCATATCAGACTCTTATTTATCCATTAATTTGATGACACCCTCGACCAGTTCGCTCACGAGGAAGGGCTGGCCTTGGATCTTGTTGATACGCTTGATTTCGACGCCGGGGAATTTGGCCTGGAGATAGTCGGCGAACATGCCGGTGTTGAGCTCGGCCACAATTACCCGTTTGTAGCGGCTGATGATCTCGCCTGTGTTGGCCGGCAGCGGGTTGATATATCTGAAGTGGGCGAATGCCACGGGACGACCAGCGGCGCAGAGCTCGTCGGCGGCTGTGTGGAGATGGCCGTATGTGCCGCCCCAGCCGATGATGAGTGTGTCGGCGTCGGGATTGCCGAGCACTTCGAGCGCGGGTATGTCGTTGGCGATATTGGCGATTTTCTGACGGCGTGTCATGACCATCTTCTCGTGGTTGGCGGGGTCGGTCGAGATTGCGCCGGTGTTGGCGTCTTTTTCGAGGCCGCCGAGTCGGTGGGCACAGCCTTCGGTGCCGGGAACGGCCCAGTAGCGTACGAGTGTCTCGCTGTCGCGCATGTAGGGACGCCAGCTGCCGTCACGGAGTTCGGCGGGCACGTCGGGTGTCTTGATTGCGGGATATTCGTCGGCTTCGGGTATGCGCCATGCCGACGAGCCGTTGCCGATGAAGGCGTCGCTCAGGAGGATGACGGGGGTCATGTGCTCGACGGCGATACGGCAGGCTTCGAAGGCCATGGTGAAGCAGTCGGTGGGCGACGCGGGGGCGACGACAGCCACGGGTGACTCGCCGTTGCGGCCGTAGAGAGCCTGCATGAGGTCGGTCTGTTCGGTCTTAGTGGGCAGGCCTGTCGAGGGGCCGCCGCGCTGTACGTCGATGACGACGAGGGGCAGCTCGGCGATGACGGCGAGGCCTATGCCTTCGCTCTTGAGTGCCAGACCGGGACCCGAGGTCGATGTCACGGCGAGGTTGCCGGCAAACGAGGCGCCGATTGCCGAGCAGACGCCGGCGATTTCGTCTTCCATCTGGCAGGCTTTGACGCCGAGGTCTTTGCGCTTTGCCAGTTCATGGAGAATGTCTGTCGCCGGAGTGATGGGATATGAGCCTAAGAAGAGCGGGCGGCCGCATTTCTCAGAGGCCATGATGAGGCCCCAGGCGGTGGCGGTGTTGCC
>USIN01000072.1 GCA_900554715.1 uncultured Bacteroidales bacterium | reverse complement strand
CGGTGATGCGGTTGACCCAACTGTAGCTTTGGCCGGCGAGGCCGTCGGGGTTGTCGCAGGTGAGCATCCGGGGCATGACGGGGTCGTGGACGCGGGCGGTGTTGTCATACATCGCCAGGCCTAAGTGCCCGAGCCAGCGGTTACCGATATGAAGACGGTCGGTGATGCTGTCGAGCGGCATATTATGATTGTAAATGTGGCAATATCCGGTCTTCATGGTCGAACGGTTCTAATGTAACTACCTGCAAATATAGTTATTTGAATAACCCATTTGCAAGCAATTGAGCAAAATTATTGCAAAACATGCCATAAAGGCAACTTTTAGGCTCTTTTCAAGTATTTTCGATGTCTTACAGCATCATCAGGCTATTGTGGGTTTGACGGGCTTTACGCCATCGGGAGTGCCACCGCTAACGCGGTTTCTTCCTTTTATTTGCTTCCTATACACGCACTTCGGCGCTGTGCGCCTCGTACGTGCCTAATGAACTGTCGCCGCTAACGCGGCTCGGGATGTTGCTCCGGTTTATTTGCACTGCGAATGCGTCTATTGCCCGAACGACTATAATTTCACCGATGAACTTGTAGGGTTGCATTTCATTTTATTCAAAAATACTGTCGCGATTTTGCCTATTCGAGCGAATTTGTTAATTTTGTGACGATAAACATCATGTTAAACCAATTTATACAGTCTTGGATATAGACCCTTTGCCGGCTTGCGAGCCGCTTTTGTTTTTACTTAATGACGCCGGCGTCCGGATCGCCGATTTCGATGCCTCAAAAATCATCGCACTTGCCATCGCCCTGATGGCGCTTTTTGTCTCGGCTTTTATCTCGGGCAGCGAAATCGCCTGCTTCTCGCTGACACAGTCGCAGCTCGAAGACCTCGAAGACTCTCCCAAAGGCCGCAATATCGTCAAAATGATGTCACAGCCCGAAAAACTGCTGGCCACGATATTGATAACCAACAATCTCGTCAACGTAACCATCGTCGTGCTGTGTAACTTTGCGCTCGGGCCAATCTTCAGCGCGATGAGTCCGGTGTGGAGCTTCATTCTTCAGACCGTGCTCCTTACATTTCTGATTCTGCTTTTCGGCGAAATCCTGCCGAAACTCTATGCCAACAGCAATCAGGTCAGATGGGCGACATTCGCCTCGGGAGGGCTCATGGCCTTCATGAAAATATTCTCGCCGCTGTCGCGCCTGCTCGTCAGCTCGACCAAGGTCGTCAACCGCGTCGTAGCCAAACAGCCGCAGAGCATCACCCCCGAAGATCTCTCACAGGCACTCGAAATCACCGACGTCGCCGCCGGTGACGAAAAAGACATGCTCGAAGGCATCCTCAAATTCGGCGACACGACGGCATCGGAGGTCATGACCCCGCGTATACGCGTCACCGACATCGACTTCGAAGCCGGCTTCGACGAAGTCGTCAGAATCGTCATCGAGAGCGGCTATTCGCGGCTGCCTGTCTACGAAAACTCGCTCGACACGATAAAGGGTATACTATATGCCCGCGACCTTCTGCCCTATATCGGCAAGAAAACCGACGGATTCAAGTGGCAGGCACTTCTTCGCGAACCGTATTATGTACCTGAATCACGCATGATTGACGACCTGCTCGAAGATTTCCGCCAGAAAAAGATACATCTCGCCATCGTGGTCGACGAATTCGGCGGCACTCAGGGCATCGTCACCCTCGAAGACGTGCTCGAGGAAATCGTCGGCGACATCAACGACGAATACGACGAAGAAGAGCAGACCTACAAACGCCTGCGCGACAACACATTCATCTTCGAAGGCCAGACGCTGCTGACCGATTTCTTCCGCATCACCGAACTCAACAGCGAGGACTATGAAGATGTCACCGAAGACGCCGAGACCCTCGCCGGCATGCTCCTCGCCATCAAGGGCGACTTCCCCAAAGACAAAGAGCCGCTGGTCTACGGCCGCTGCCGCTTCCTCGTGCTCGACGTCACCGACCATCGCATCGTCAGCGTGCGCGTCAAGGTAATGCCTGAAAACCAGACCGAATGAAACTGCCGCTCATCTGCGTCATCACGCTCGCAGCCACATGCGCCTCAGCCTGCGGGGGCACCGACGACACCGCCGCACCACGCCGCCGCGCCTATCAGCGCATCGAGACATATACACCCGACTATACCGCTGTCGACAGTCTGCCCGTCAGACTACTCGTCAATTCATCGGCTGTGGTCTCACGTCCGCGCCGCGACTGGGTCAATGTAAATTATCCGCGTTATAATGCGACCGTATTCATCTCTGTAACAGAGACCGACGACCACAGCATCGCCGATGTCATCGCCAACCGCGTCGAGCGCATCGCCCTCAACGCCGGCGACGCCCCGGCCGATGCACTCGACATCGACAACGGCCGCTTCACCTCAACGCTCTACGACGCTCGGGCGGCTGTCGCCACACCGCTGCAGTTCGTCGCCACCGACGGCAAGTCGGTCGTCATCAGTGCATCAGTCTTCTTTGAAAATGCCAACCGCATCACATCGCTCGACTCCGTCGCTCCGGCCGTAGAAACCATCCGCCGCGACCTGACAACCGCACTCGACAGCCTTGACTACCGATAGCACTATGATTGAAATATTTAAATACGACGACATTACGCTTGGCGTAACTCCAATCGAAGCCGACCCGGACCGCACGCGCACCGAACGCGAACACGCAGCCGTCGGGGACATCATCGCCCGCTTTTTCGGCGTCGACGCCCGCATCGGTCATCGCGACACCGGTGCGCCATATCTCGTCGGACGCGAAGATATAAGTCTGACCGTCAGCCACAGCCGCGATTATGCCGCCATAGCTTTTTCGATCAGGCGCACCATCGGCGTCGACATCGAGCAGTGGCGCGAACAGCTCGTGCGCGTCGCCCCGCGAGTATTGTCTGAATCCGAAATGGCAGTCTACGGCGTCTCATCCGATCTATTGCTGCGTGCGTGGACCATGAAAGAAGCGCTCTACAAAGCCGCACTGACGCCGGGACTCGATTTCAGACGCGACATCACGCTGCCGTCCAACCCCGCGTCAACCGCCGCCACCGTCGTCGGCAGGCCCTACACAATCATCGCAACCCTCACCATAGCCCCCGATACCCTCACCCTCGTGGCAGAAGGATAAAGTCAATCTTCGCTATAACTTTCGAGTAGCGTGGTTACTTCCGATTTAAGTTTGGGTATATGGTTAATGACAATTGACCACAAAATATCAGGTTTAAGCGAGTCGTAAGCATGTGTAACGTAATTACGGGTATCGACAATTTTACGCGCTGATGTGATTTCAATCTGATGGTCAATCTTTAAGATGCGATTCATTGCCTCACCTAAAATTTCGATGTTGCGTTCGACAAATTTTCGAAAAACTACGTCACGCTCAAAAATTTCGTATCGCCGGCCAAATCTTTCCTCGGCCACTTCTATTTCAGAAATCGCCTGAAGCATATCATTGAGATACTTCTTTACTGATTTATCCATATATTAATTGCTTTGTGCGGTCAAGTTCTGTTCGGAAAATTTGATTTTTTACGGCATCATCACATACGAGATCTATGCGTCTACCAAAAAGATTTTCAAGCTCATGCATGAAGTCGAAAAAGATGTCAGCCCAGTCGAGACCTTCACGATTGATAGTTTCGGCGTCGAAATCAACCGAAAAATCGACGTCGCTGTCGTCATTGAATCGCGGGGTCAGAATTGATCCGAAGACCCACAACTTCGCCACCTTGTATTTCTTACACAAGGCGACAATCTGATCCATATGCAGCTCAATCAGTTTCATACCTGCAAATATATCAATTTATTATGATATAACAAACAAGCAGTCATTAACTTTCACCACTGACGGTAATTAAACGTCTAAGAATATATATTTCATTGCAAGTTTCTTCCTCTTACCCGGGCGTTTGTTCTCATTGCCAAGGTTATGGCTTCGCCGACTAAGGCGATATTGGCGAGGAGATAATGGCGGCGGCCATTCCATTTAACTGTATGGCCCGCAATCTCAGCAGTTTTCAATAATTGCCGACGGAAATCATCATCGCCCATATAAGTCGCACTACCGACGGCAAATGCTGTGCCGCTCGGACTGAGGTTGAGTATTATCGGGCCGGCATCTATGTCATTGCCAAACAAACAACTGCGGTCGTGATACTCCTTTATACCCGAAACCGGGAAATTTTGGCGGAAGTATTTTTTAAGCCTATCGTACTGCTCGCCAGCATATTCATCATCCAATAACGTTAGATAATAACAGTTAAGCGCCGAATATGAGCCTTTCACTTCGCCGATGGGCTTGCCGTTTTCATCAAGAAACGAAGCAAGGAGTCCCGTCTCGACATCGCACCACTCGTTCTTAGCCTTCTCGAGCCATCGTTTGACAGTCATGGCATATTTGCCATCATTGAGCCGATTGTAATCACTTAGAGCCACTATTGCCACCATCATGTCGGGTACATAAATAGGCTCATCGGGGTATGTTGGCAGGTTAAGTATTGGCGAGTGTAGAATGCGGCGATTCATCGTCGCACACAGCGAATCATGCAAGCTGTCATACTTGTCATCGCCGCTCAATCTTCTATAATTTCCTATCATCCAAGCAAGATGGCTTAGATAAGAAACATGGCTTTTATCACCGTCGAGAGACTCAAGCGGCTCCTCACCCCATCGCAGGAAGTCATAGAGACTCAGCGTCGGCGACTTCACGATTCTGATGAGACTGTCAATCGTCGAAACCGCCTTTTCTCGCGTCTCGGGATATAATTCGGCAATATTCGCGAGGGCTGACGTCAGCATCGAGCACGAATATAGAGCCCACTCGCCTTGAAACTGCAGCCCTATCCCATGAGGCATTTCGTTGAGCAACTGCAACGGGTCGACGACAATCTTGTCAACGAGATAATTCTTTCGCTCGATTATATCACCTCTCTCCTCCTCAAACGTCCCATTGCCCCAACACGACCAAACAACCCACACTACTTTAACAAGAAGCAGCGACAAGATAATGGACGGAATTATAATCACCGTTTTCTTCATCAGTCAAATTGCTTTTGATATTCTTTCCATTTCTTTGTAAAACCGGGATAATGAATCAACTCGTCATCACTATAATCAAGCGGCAAGACTGTCTGTCCGATATCTTCGCTTATTACGCCATAACTTTGGAATTCTTCTTTTAACTGTTTCAAATGATAACGTAATAATACGTATAACGCATCGTCAAATCTTTGCTGCATCTCTACTGACAGATTCTGTGAAACATGTTTATGATGACCTATAAGCCTATCCCATACCCATTTCATATTCAGAATATTTATACTATCTGTTCGCGGATTGAAAGATTGGCAGTATTCATAACACGGAAATCCGTTTTTTAGCAACACCGAGTACTGATACTGAATAAGGCTGTTGGTTAGTTCCGGATGATGATATCTCGGAGTGCAATGGACACCGAGGATAAAGCAAATCATTTCATTTTGGGCATAAATCAAATCGTCCTCAAGTCCTATATACGTCATATAATGATCTGAGCCACAATCGGCGTCGTGACATTCAAATAACTGATATTGGGCCATAAGAAGTTCTTTCATCAATTCAATTTCAACGTCGACACCATCCACTAACGCAGCCGATACTGGTGTGTCATGAAGCTTTCTGACAAGAAAATAATTCAAACATTTCGCTCGATTAAGTGATAATCTCACAATACAATAATCCATTAACTTATACGAATACAGCTCACCATATTTGCTATAAATATCATTATTGATATAAAATCTGCTGTCTAACCAATTTTCAAGATAATCACATTGCGAACGGACATCTCCCTCTGGAATCTCGGCCTTAGATATAAGGCACTCAAACAATTCTTCTTCATCACCAAAATCAGATTCATAATCATCCAATCTAAAAGCTAACGGATTAGTATGAATATTGAAGTCATACAACGGCTTTTCTTCATCAGAATCTATGTCTCTTTCGAAATTTATGCCCCTACAGCCACAATCGTCAGCATATCCATTTCGCAGCGATTTATAGCAGCCTACAATCACGGCAACCGCCAAAACTATCGCAGTAAAAAATAAACGAATTATCTTCTTTCGCATCATTATCACGATTTAATACACTCAGCCATAAAAACTGAATCATGTCTGAAACTTAACTTTTTGACTGCAATATTAGTATAATTTATTAAACAGTCAGTCATCGCCTGACAATGATTGTATGAAAGCCATCGATTGTTGTATAAAATACCGATAATCATTTATAACGATATAACAAAAAAACCGAACCATGAATTTCTTCGTGATTCGGTTGACGGGTGGAGTATAGCGGACTCGAACCGCTCACCTCGACACTGCCAGTGTCGCGCTCTAGCCAGATGAGCTAATACCCCGGTTTTGCGTTGCAAAGATAAGGCTATTTTTTGATTCTGCAAAAATTTTGCGCTATTTTTTGTTTTTTGGAACCTACCGGCGTGTTTTTTGAAGATTTGTTGTAACTTTACGGAAATTATCAGTTACTCTTATTTATACCATGTTACGCAGATTACTGTTTTTTGTGACCTTTTTTGCCGCCATCTGCGGTTACGGTCAATCGTCGGACGTCGTTGTAGGCGCAGCCAAGACTGCCGAGTATCTGCCCATGCTTGAAGGCAAGCGTGTGGCTCTGTTCTCTAACCACACCGGCATGGTCGGCGACCGCCATACGCTCGACCTGATGCTCGACGGAGGCGTCAATGTCGTGGCTATTTTCTCGCCCGAACACGGCTTCCGCGGCACTGCCGACGCCGGCGAGCATGTCGGCAGCGGAGTCGACCCCGTCACGGGAATACCCATCGCGTCGCTCTACGACGGCAAGAAACGCGGCCCCTCGGCCGAGACTATGGACAAGCTCGACGTCATCGTCGTCGACATTCAGGACGTAGGTCTCAGATATTATACATATTACTGCACGATGATCGACCTGATGAACTCGGCCGCCGCTGCCGGCAAAGAGGTGATCGTGCTCGACCGCCCCAACCCCAACGGCATGTATGTCGACGGGCCGATACTCGACATGAAGTATGAGTCGGGCGTCGGACGCCTGCCCATCCCCGTCGTGCACGGAATGACGATGGCCGAATTAGCTCTCATGGCCAACGGCGAGGGCTGGCTCAAGGAAGGCCGCAAGGTCGACCTCAAGACCGTCAAATGCGACAACTATACCCATCAGACACGCTACGACCTGCCTATACCCCCGTCGCCCAACCTGCGGACGATGACGGCGATATATCTCTATCCGTCAATATGCTACTTCGAGGCCACCCCCGTCAGCCTCGGCCGCGGCACCGACAAGCCCTTTGAAATCTACGGTCATCCCGACATGAAGGGCCGCAGCTTCGACTTCACGCCCCGCAGCGTCGCCGGCGCCAAGAATCCGCCCCAGCTCGACAATCTCTGCCACGGCGTCGACCTCAGCGCCGCCGACCGTGAGGCTGTCATCGCCGCAGGCATCGACCTCGGCTATCTCATCGACGCATACCGCGACCTCAACATCGGCGACAAATTTTTCACCTCGTTCTTTGAGAAACTCATCGGCCGCGGCGACATCCGCGGCATGATCGAACAGGGCATGAGCGCCGACGAAATCAAGGCCACCTGGGCCGGCGACGTCGAGAAATTCAAAAAACAACGCAAACCTTACCTGCTTTACGCCGAATAAACCATGTCACAGCCAATCATTATCATTATCACCATAGCGGCCTACTTCGCTCTCCTCCTGGCCGTCTCA
>USIN01000071.1 GCA_900554715.1 uncultured Bacteroidales bacterium | reverse complement strand
CGCGAGTCAAGCGCAGACAGGCCTTCGTTGTGTTTCGACACTGTTTATTTTTTGAGATTCCGGGCGGCATTATGGGCTTTCTCAGCGAGAGAGTCGAGAGCGCCCGAAGCCATATCTTTAACTTTATCTTTAAGGCCGCCCAACTGAGACGAACCGTTTTCACGGGCGTCGCTGAGCTTAGACGCAACAGTGTCTTTGACAGATGAAATCGTGTCGGCGGCTTTATCCTTGAAGTCGTGAAGTTTGTCGCCTGCCTGCTCTTTGATGTCATTGAATTTGTCGCTTGCCTGTTCTTTCAGGTCTTCGAGACGGTCTTTTGCGGCAACCTTGCTTGCCGCGCCCGATACTTTTGCCGCAGCTTTGGCGATGGCTTCAGCATTGGCGGCTTCTTGTGCTTTTAAGTCCATAATATTGATTGTTTTTAGAGATTAGTATATTAATAAACATCCGTCAGCTCATAAAAGTTGGCTGATTTTTTGCAGTGATTTTATTCGGAATCATTAATTTTGCATGTGACAGATGTCAGAATTAGCAAAGGATTGAAGATTACCATGGAAGTCAAAGAACCCAAGCCAATGAACAAACAGGTGGAGCTATGTCTCGAAATCGCCCTCAGGGCCCATGCCGGACAGTCTGATCTCGACGGCAATCCCGTGATACTGCACCCGCTGACGGTCGGACTTGCAGGCAAGACACCCGAAGAGCAGTGCGCCGGATTTCTTCACGATGTCGTCGAGGACACCGACTATACTTTCGATGATCTGCTGCGCCTCGGGGTTGCTTCTGACATTGTTGACGCCCTCAGACTCCTCACCCACGACAAGGCCGACGCTTATCCCGACTATGTGCGCCGCATCGCCGAATCTGGCAACCAGCTGGCTATTGCCGTAAAACTTAACGATTTGCACCATAATCTTGAGCGCGGTCGCCGAAACGGCTATCAGCGTCTTGTCGCCAAACACGAAGCTGCGCTCGCAATATTCGACAGCATGAAAAACAGCTCTTGCGACAAATAACTCGCAAAATTTGCGAGTTATTTGTCGCTTTTGTATCTTTGCTGTGAATCAACAACGGCGAAACATCATGTTTATACACGAATACGACAATTGGACAGACTTTAGATGGGATGCAGAGACGATAGACGCGCTGCAGCTAAAAACCATGCACCGGCTCGGCTATCTGGCCGGGAGAATGGCAGCGATAGGCTTTGACAATCAATTAGCTGCGACAGTCGAAGCCGTTACGAACGACGTCGTAGCATCCTCTGAGATCGAGGGCGTGCAGCTCGACACTGACGAGGTGCGCAGTTCGGTTGCCCGCAAGTTTGGTGTGTCGCTGCCCAAAAGCAAGACGCCGACGCATTATGTCGAAGGTATTGTTGAAATGATGCTCGACGCAACACATAATCAGAATCAAGCGCTTACAGAAGATCGCCTTTTCGGCTGGCATCAGGCATTGTTCCCTAACAAAACCGACTTGACTGTGGGTGCTTACCGCACGGAAGAGATGTCGGTTGTTTCAGGCATCTTCGGCAGAGAGCGAATCCATTACCGCGCGCCGTCGCCCGAGCGTGTTCTTGCTGAAATGAAGCGGTTTATCGACTGGATAAACAATCGCGACAACAAACCGGGCATCCTGAAATCAGCTATTGCCCATCTGTGGTTTGTCAGTATCCACCCTTTTGACGACGGCAACGGACGAATCGGGCGTGCGATATCAGACATGGTTATGGCTGCACTCGACGGCGACGGCATGCACTTTTACAGCCTGAGTCGGCAGATCTTAAAAGACAAGAACCACTATTACAAGGTACTTGAGGAGACCCAGCGCGGCAACGGAGACATAACCCGTTGGCTCGAATGGTATTTCAATGCCATTATTGCTGCCGTCGACGATTCAAATGCAATGCTTTCGCTTGTTCTTCGCAAAGCCGCGTTCTGGAATGCTCACGCACAGGCATCTATTTCAGACCGTCAGCGATTGGTCCTCAACAAATATCTCGACGGCTATGACGCGAAACTGACTGCCAAGAACTGGGAAAAGATTGCCGGCGTATCAAAAGATACGGCGCTGCGCGATATCGATGCACTTGTGAAACAAGACATATTAATTCCTACTCCAGGCCGAGTGCGCGACATACCTTACTCAATAAATTACAGCCAACATTCCACGGACCAATCTCCTTTCAGCGAAATTAAGTTGGAATCGGCCGGAGTCGATACGTTCATAAATGCGATATATAAAGGCTCTACTCCGTTGAGAGACCGCGTAAGCGCTATTGATACCAAGCGCCTAAACGACGGTGAGATAACCCTTCAAGATCTTGCTTATAAACATTTTGCCTATCTTCTTGACTGAAAACGGCACTATCCCCGACGTGTCGGTAGCAACGAAAAAAGCATTTTAATTTGCTTTTACCCCTTACTTATTCATATCTTTGTATAATGCTTTACGCCGAGGTCATCATACCGCGTCCGCTCGACACAACGTTTACATATCGAGTCCCTGACGCACTTGCCGCCGATATCCGCAACGGTTCGAGAGTCATTGTGCCTTTCGGTCCGCGCCGTTATTATACCGGTGTTGTCGACAGCCTCAGTCCTGTCGGCCCGGTCAACACAGACTATGCCATGAAAGATGTGGTCATGGTCGTCGATCCGCGTCCTATAGTGCGCCATCCACAGGTCAAGTTCTGGCGCTGGCTTGCCGGTTATTATCTGTGCTCGCTCGGTGAAGTGTATGCGGCCGCGCTTCCTGCCGGTCTTAAGATAGAGAGTGAGACTCAGATTGAGCTGAACCGCGAGGCCGTGGCCGATGACGTTTTCGACCTCGACCGGCGCGAGAGCACCCTTATAGAACTGTTGGCATCGAAAGGCGGAGTGATGTCGCCACGTGAGATTTCGTCCGTCGACGGCTTCTCGAATCCCGAACCGGTGATTGCCCGCCTGCTCGGCAAACAGCTTGTCGTCATAAAAGAGAAACTCGTCGAGCGCTTTAAAGCCAGGAAAGAGAGCTATGTGGCCCTCGTCGTCAACGATGGTGAGAGTCCCGATGATCTTTTTGCGCGGGTCAAAGGCGCGAAAGCCCAGGAGCGTGCTCTCATGGCGCTGATAAGTCTCGGCGGAATGAAGCCCGACGGCTCGCAGGCCCGTGAAGTGACGCGCAAGGCTCTCGAAGAGCGCGCCGCTGTCACCGGACCCATCATCAAGGAACTGCAGAAGAAAGGTCTTGTGCGCCTTTATGACAAGGAAATATCGCGATTTACCTATAACGGGCCGACAGTCAGCACTCTGCCGGAGTTGTCTGACGCGCAGAAACGGGCTTATGAAGAGATTGACAAAGCCTTCATCGACCATCAGGTCACGCTGCTCCACGGCGTCACCTCGAGTGGCAAGACCGAGATATATATCACTCTCATCGACCGCATATTGCGTCGCGGCGACCGGGCGCTTTTCCTTGTACCAGAAATCGCGCTGACGACCCAGCTCACCCGACGGCTGCAGCGGGTCTTCGGCGATAAAGTTGTCATCTATCACTCTAAATTCTCCGACGCCGAGCGTGTCGAGGTGTGGCTGCGGCTGCTCAACAGCGACGACCCCTGTGTTGTCATAGGAGCCCGCTCGGCTGTTTTTCTGCCTTTCGGCAATCTCGGCCTCGTCATTGTCGACGAAGAGCATGATCCAAGCTACAAGCAGGCCGACCCGGCACCGCGCTATAACGGTCGCGATGCCGCCATCGTGCTTGCCACAATGCATGGCGCGAAAGTTCTCCTTGGTAGTGCAACGCCCTCTGTCGAGACATATTACAAGGCAGTGAGCGGCAAATATGGGCTCGTGACGCTGACCGAGCGCTTCAGCGGCGCCACTTTGCCCGAGGTCGAGATTGTCGACCTCAACCGCGAGCGGCAGGCCGGGCGCATGACAGGCGCTTTCGCCGACCGCACTCTCGCCGAGGCGCGCAAGAACCTCAACGAAGGTCGTCAGGTGATATTTTTCCTCAACCGCCGCGGCTATTCGCCTGTCGCGCGCTGCAAGATGTGCGGTTTCGTGCCAAAATGCGATTTCTGTGATGTGTCGCTGACATATCACCGCCGTCCCGAAGAACTCGTCTGTCATTATTGCGGCACAGTCTATCCGATGATGAAAGTCTGTCCCTCGTGCCACGAGCCGACACTCGAAGTGGTAGGTTACGGCACCGAGCGTGTCGAAGACGAGATAACAGCCTCGTTTCCCGACCGCCGCATCATCCGCATGGATCTCGATACGACGCGCAACAAGAACGCTTATGCCGACCTCGTCGCAGACTTTTCCGCCCATAAGGCCGATATACTCGTCGGCACACAGATGGTCACCAAAGGCCTCGATTTCGGTGATGTCGGCCTTGTCATAGTCTCTGGCGCCGACCGTCTGGCCGCTTATCCCGACTTTCATTCGACCGAGCGTGCATTCAATCTCATATCGCAGGTGTCGGGCAGGGCAGGGCGCAGGCGTGACACACAGGGCCGTGTGCTCATCGAGACACGCAATCCCGACAATCCCGTCTTTGCTCTCGCAGCCGCTCACGATTATCTGTCGTTCTACAAAACCGAGGTCGACGAGCGCCGTGCCTTCAACTATCCGCCGTTTACGCGTATAATCGATATATATATCAAGCATAAAGACTCAGCCGAAGCAACGCGGCTGGCCAATATCTATGCCGCGCGTCTGCGCGAACTCTTCGGCAATCGTGTCAGCGGGCCGCAAGAACCTATGGTCGCCCGAGTCAAGCTGATGTATATCCGCAAGATAATGCTGAAAATCGAAGTCGAGGCTTCGATGACAAAAGTCAAGGAAATCCTCCGCAACCTCTACATCGAGACCGCCTCGTCGCCTCTTACCCGCGGCCTCAGACTCTACTACGACGTCGACCCGGCGTAGTTAATCGTCATGTCAGATTTTTTACTATCTTTGCGGTTGAAAAAACAATCGTTTTGTCTATGAATTTATTGAAATCTGCAATCACGCTTATCCTCTTTCTGGCGCTTGTCTCCTGCAATGATGATGTTTTTGTCGACCGTCCCGACAGCATCGGCGACGACACTGTCGTCATGCTCGACAGCAACGGCTCGTCAGTCGATATGGGCTATTCGACAAAGAACCTCAAAGGCATAACACTGTCACACGACGGCGACTGTCCTATATCTGTCTATGCTCCTGACGGTAAGCTGATAGCCGAGACGACTGCAGGCAGTTACGATGTCACCGGGCCTTGTCAGCTGGCTATGGTCAACGATTTTGTCTCTGTCTGTGTCTCATTTGACCGCCAGGGCATCGTCAGCGCCTACGCTGACAACAACGCCTACGACCATAATTTCACGGTCGAGCTGACCTTTGACTACGGCAAAAACCAACGCAAGGCTTACTTCGTCGTCGAGCCCGGGCCACGCTATCGCCTCACCGATATCAAATACGATTTCGGCGCCGTCACACGTGAACCGGCTTCGCGACAGATAAAGTTGCCTGTCGTCAACAACCGCTCTGACCAAGAGATGCCAATATCTTTCGTACTGTCGTCATACATTCCCGACTATTTCAGGTTTACATTTGACGCCGATTACGCCGCGATGCTCGAGTCTGAATTACCAGATGTCGCTCCGGTGCCGACACTCAACGCCGCCGGCGTTGTCGGGCTGTATGGCCGTGGCGCCATGTTTGTCAACTCTGAGATTCAGACCGCCGACAGCGACCTTAGCGGCGAAATCCATGCCGTTGTGCCGCCGATGAGCCGTCTGATTATAACTGTAGAAGTCAGCTACACGACCTTGACCGTACCCTTCGTCGCAGAGGTGGTAAACGAAAACGGCCGCTTCACAAGATTCGAGGGCATCGTCCACTCTTCTGTAGCCCGCGATTATAAAGAAGACATAAAGGAGGAAAAACTATGAGCCTCAAATTGTTAGTAAAACTCACAGCGTTGACCCTTACGCTCGCGTCTATCAATACTGCCGCCGCCTCTGACAACTGCGACTCTACCAAAATCATCAACCGCTTTGCTGTAGAAGCCGGTGTCGCCGGCATACCTCCGACAAGCAGCTTTTTCAAAGGCGATAACCTTGACGGCAAACGCATAACCGTCTCGTCTACCCTGCATCTAAAATATGGCTTCAGCTTCGCGCCGGCGACAGTCAGAGGCCGCTGGCTCCCCGGCTCATATCAGGGCATAGGCCTGGGCGTCAATACATTCAACCCCGGCAATATGCTCGGCGTGCCTGTGTCAGCCTATGTCTATCAGGGCGCGCCGTTCTGGCATATAAGCCCGAAGCTGTCACTTGGCTACGAATGGCAGTTCGGTGCCTCGTTCGGCTGGAAAAAGAATAATGAGCTGACCGATGCGCAGAACATAGTGGGTTCGCATACAAACGCATACATAAATCTCGGTCTGCGACTTGACTACAGGCTCAGGCCCGACCTGTCGCTTGTGGCCGTAGCCGATGGCTCACACTTTTCAAACGGCAACACCAGTCAGCCTAACTCCGGCGTCAATACCATAGGGGTCAGATTCGGAGTAGTATATACCCCTGATGCCTGTGGTCGTGAATATGACCTTGAACCGCTGCCTGACTTCCGCCGCGGCATAAGCTATGACCTGTTGCTTTATGGAGCTTGGCGGCGCCGTATATTCGAGAGCGGTGACGAAAAAAGCCTGCTGCCGGGTAAATTTGGGGTCGCTGGCATAAGTTTTGCCCCGATGTATGATGTCTGCCGGCTGTTCCGCGCAGGTCTGTCACTCGACGTGCAGTATGACGAAAGCTCGGGACTCAAAAAATATAAAGTCGACGGATCGCCCGATTCGGCGCCGCTGTTCTATCGTCCGCCGTTTATGAAGAGCGTGAGCGCCGGACTGTCGGCCCGGGCTGAATTTGTCATGCCCGTATTTTCGGTTGCTGTCGGCTTTGGCCGCAACGTGCTCGGTCCCTCTGATTCGCGACATTTTTATCAGACACTCAATCTCAAAGCCTATGTCATGGGTGATTTATTCCTCAATGTAGGTTATCAGCTCCATGACTTCAAAAGCCCCAACAACCTTATGCTCGGCCTCGGCTACCGTTTCAACAGCCGACATTGATGATATCTCCACAAAAGCCCGTCAATTCCGGCGCAGTTGAACTTCCCATCGGCAAAGGAAGCCAAGGCGTATGGAGCGACGGCTTCAACCCTCGCAGCCAATCAATTAGCCTCCAAGGGCTGAAGTCCTTGGTCCATATCGCCTGCAAGGCGATGATTTTACTGATAGCCGCGTAGGCCGAGGAGCTGCAAGCTCCGGCCTGCGCGGTAAGGGATGAAAAGGCATTTGCGTTTGAAAAACACAGAATTTCTTCCACTATAGAGCTTTAAAAAGCTTCTGCCCTTTTGTTCTTTTTCAAGTGACGGATGGGGCGCCAGAGGTCTTTATACACGGCGCCCGGGGTGCGGAGCACTCCGGGCGCGGGTATACGATTGGGTGACAAGGCTTATTTGCCTACAGAGACTATGACCTGCTGCTCGTCTTCGGCGTCTTTCTTGTTGCCGCTGACGGTCTTTACGGCTCCGATGCCGGGCGCATACCAGGCTGTTATATACTGTATCTGCGGGGCGCCGACAACGGCTGTCTTCATCTGGTATGACAGCTTGACACAATCAAATTTGCCGGCTTCGGTCTCGATGGTCTCGCTGCCGAGATATGTGCCTTTGCTGAGCGAGATGTTCATCTGCTGCTCGCCCATGAAGCAACGCATGCGCGATTTCTCAAAGACCTGACCTTCGGCAGCATTGGGGTTGACGGGAACGGTGATCTCGCCTGTGATTTTCAT
>USIN01000070.1 GCA_900554715.1 uncultured Bacteroidales bacterium | reverse complement strand
GGGTGATGATGAGTGTCTGGTCGACGCCGTCGCGACTGTAGGCTGTCTCGAGGCGCTCGCTGAGTTCCTCTCCGCTGACAACGCTGACGTCGTCGAAGTCTTTGACGAAAAGCAGCGGCTCGGGCAGCTCGGGCGCGAGCATGGCACGCCGCAGCCAGGTGGCGTTGTAGAGTATTCCCGACTGACGGTGCTGTCGGGCGGTCTCGGTCATCGTGGCGCGGGTGACTTTAAGTCCGGCGCGGCGCAAGCGGTCAGGGTCCATCGCCGGCGATGTCTCTGAGCCGACAGGCGGCAGCTGGGCGGTGTCGCCGATGAGGACGAGGCGGCAGTTCTGGCCGGCGTAGACATACTGCAGGAGGTCTTCGAGCAGGTTTGAGCCGCGCTCGTCGTCGCCGCCGATCATCGAGGCCTCGTCGACAATGAAGAGCGTGTCGGTCTCGTTGTTGTCGCGTGGAGCGGGAGCGCCGCTGAAGTCGGCGCCGGGGATATGGCGGTAGATTTTGCGATGAATCGTGTAGGCCGGCTTGCCGGCATAGCCCGAGAAAACCTTGGCCGCACGGCCGGTCGGAGCGAGGAGCTGCGACTTCATGCCGGCCGATGTCATGGCCTTGACCAAAGCGCCGGTGAGCGACGATTTGCCTGTGCCGGCATAGCCGTTGAGCACGAAAACGCGGTCGGCGCACGACGGGTCGCAGCAGAAACGCGCGAGCGCGACGATGACGGCTTCCTGCTGCCGGTTGGGGACATAAGGCAGCTCGAGCATCACACGGGCGGCAAACTGCAGGTGGTCGGTCATCTGTCATTAATGACAGAACTCCCTCGGCGGCACGTCGGCGCTGCGTCGGGAGTTCTGTGTTATTGCTGATTTTTCACTTTATCTTTTGACAATCATCCTTTGAGACTCCACTCCCAGCCGTCTTTGGTGTCTTTGACATCGAAGCCGATTTCGGACAGGCGGTTGCGGATGAGGTCAGAGGTCGTCCAGTCTTTGTTGCGTTTGGCCTCGGAGCGTATCGAGAGCAGCAGGTCGACGGCGTCTTCGAAGGGTTTGAGAGCCGTGGCACCGGCGGCGTCGCTGCCGGTGATGTCGGGCACGATGCCGAGGATTTCGACAAGGAAGGTGTCGAAAAGCTTCTGCAGGGCCTTGATATCGGCCTCGGTGGCCTTGGCGTGGCCGTCGTTGATCTGATTGACGATACGGCAGGCCTCGAAGAGGGCGGCGATGACCATCGGAGTGTTGAGGTCATCGTCAAGAGCCTCGTAACACTGGCGCTCGATGGCGGCGACGTCGACATCCGATGAGTCGGAGGGTCTGAGGTCTTTGAGGCGTCGATAGCCTTCGAGCATGCGCTTGAGAGCCTTCTCGGACGCCTGCAGGGCTTCGTTGCTGAAATCGAGGGTGCCGCGGTAGTGAGCCTGCAGGATGAAGAACCTTATCGTCATCGGCGAATAGGGCTGCGTCAGCAGCGGATGGCTGCCGGCAAAGAATTCATCGAGGGTGATGAAGTTGCCCAGCGATTTGCCCATCTTCTTGCCGTTGATGGTGATGAGGTTGTTGTGCATCCAGTATCTGACGCTGTCGCAGCCGTTGTGGGCCACAGACTGGGCTATCTCGCAGTCATGGTGGGGGAACTTGAGGTCCATGCCACCGCCGTGGATGTCAAACTTAGAGCCGAGATATTTCTCGCTCATGGTCGAACATTCGAGATGCCATCCGGGGAAACCCTCGCTCCATGGCGACGGCCAGTGCATGATATGCTCGGGCGCGGCCTTTTTCCAGAGGGCGAAGTCGGCGGGATTGCGTTTCTCACTCTGGCCGTCGAGCTCGCGCGTCGTGGCGAGAAGCTCGTCGATGTTGCGGCCTGAAAGACGGCCGTAGCCGAAGTCGCGGTTGAACTTCGGGACATCGAAATAGACCGATCCGTCGCTGACATAGGCATAGCCGCTGTCGAGAATCTTATACTCGATCTGCTCGATGATGTGCCCCGACGCGTGCGGCTCGATCGAAGGAGGAAGCACGTTGAGCGCGTCCATGGCCTTGTGGTAGCGGTTGAGATAGAACTGAACCACTTCCATCGGCTCGAGCTGCTCGAGGCGTGCTTTCTTGGCAATCTTGTCCTCGCCGTCGTCGGCGTCATGTTCGAGATGGCCTACGTCGGTGATGTTGCGCACATACCGTACCTTATATCCGAGATGGGTGAGATAGCGGTAGACGATGTCGAATGTTATCGCCGGACGCGTGTGGCCCAGATGGGCGTCGCCGTAGACCGTCGGGCCGCAGACATACATGCCGACGATGTCGGGATGCAGCGGCCTGAAAAGCTCTTTAGTACGGCTCAGAGTGTTATATATCGTCAGATTATTGTCTTTCATAATCAGCGGTTTGTCAAAAGATATTGTCTGTCGGTATCAGGCCATGAAAGGATTGGGGATGTCTCCGCCGTTGTTGCCCTGGTTGTTTTTCGGGGTCTTGTGTTTGATTTCGCCGAATGTGGCCTCATATTTGGCGAGGTTGTCGCGCAGGGCGAAGAGCACGTTCTTGGCGTTTTCGGGAGTCATGATGATGCGGCTCTGCACCTTTGCCTGCGGCATATTGGGGGCGACGGCCACGAAATCGATGAAGAATTCATTGGCCGAATGAGCGATTACTGCGAAATTTGAGTAGTGGCCGGCTGCGACCTCGGGGGTGAGCTCGACCTTGAGTTCGGTTTTCTTTGCGTTATCCATGATTATGTTTTGTTTTTTATTTATGAAAGCCGGCGCCCCGATTATTCGGTGGGGACGATGGGCATATTGTTCTTGTAGAAGACGAGAGAGGTCATACCGTGTGAATCGGGATAATATACCCTGACGGCAGTACATGTCTGAAGATTCCAGACCTTCGATATGTCATATGAGCCGTAGACGACATGACGGCGGCCGTCGACCCCGTCGGTCTTGAAGATGACATGATATTCGGGACATTCGTCATCGATGGTCTTTGTGTCGAGAACAAGCTCGAAAGTCTCGGGACGCTGCTCGACATCGATGTTGGCCCAGAGATTGATATAATTGCCGGTGCGCCACAGACCACCCATCGAGAACGCATCGGTATACCAGTCGGGATATTCGGCCTCTGTGCCTTCCTTGAGGGTCGTGTTGACAGCCTGGACAGAGTATAATTCCATAGGACCGCTTTTATAAGCGACACCCGATTCGGGAACATACTGTATGAGGACGCGCGTATTGGGCTTGAACATATTCTCGTTTATCACACGTGTACTTGTGAGCGTCACTAACGGAGAGTCACCGTCTTTTCGGAGGGTAAACACCGAACCGTTGTCTGACGACGAGACATAGGTGGCGATATCGACCATCATGTCTTCAGGATAATAGTCGTTCTTGGGTTTGTCGCTGCATGATGCCAGGATTGCGACAAACAGTGCGGGAAAAAGGAAACGAATGATTTTTTTCATAATCTCTGTTACTGGAAAATATTATTGAAATAGTAATTTATATAGAAATTGTAGATTTTCTGTTGTCTGTGACTTTGTTTATGCGGCCGTCGACGAGACTGACTATATGGTCGCTGTCAGCCGCAAGGTTCTCGTCATGGGTGACGATGACAAATGTGGCGCCAAGCTCGTCACGTAGCTCGAAAAAGAGCCGGTGAAGCTCTCCGCGGTTTTTCGAGTCGAGGCTTCCCGATGGCTCGTCGGCGAGCACGACGGCGGGTTTGTTGATAAGAGCGCGGGCCACGGCGGCACGCTGACATTCACCTCCTGACAGCTCCGACGGCCGGTGTGCGGCGCGCGAAGCCAGACCGAGGAGTGTGATGAGACTTCGGGCACGCTCGAACGCTTCACTGCGGCCGATGCCGGATATGAGTGCCGGCAGGGCGACATTCTCTTCGAGAGTGAATTCAGGCAGAAGACGGTGAAACTGGAAGACAAAGCCTATGCTCTCATTGCGGAAACGCGAAAGACGACCGTCTTTCATCGCGAAGACATCGTCGCCATCATAGTAGACCTTGCCCGAGTCTGGGGCGCTCAATGTGCCTATAATCTGAAGCAAGGTCGACTTGCCTGCACCGCTCGGACCGACAATGGTCGTCACGGCACGGCTATTGACCTCGAGACTCACACCTTTGAGTACCTCGAGACTGCCGAAGCTCTTGACTATATCTGTGGCTTTGATCATAAACAGCTTTATGTCAGATGTAAGTTTAGTCTGTCTGGTCGTCTGAAAAAACGTTTCTAATACAAAGATAGCTAAAAATAGCTACCGCGCCCTACAAAACAATTATTTTTAACAGCATATTAAAAACTTTTGTAATAAGAACGACTTAGGGTTCGGGGCACTGATAACCTTTCTGAATAAATTCGCCGGGGATTATCTTGCCGTCGAAAACGCCGCAACCCTTCATCACTTCGACACAGTCTGCCGCCGACTCGGGGCGCTTTACACGTCCATAGGTTGACCTCGACCAATCATTTGAAGTAGACAGTTCCCAGTCTACAGCCTGACCTATGCTGATGGCGTAGGCCATGAAATGACCGTCTTCTGGGACAAAAACGACGTATAGCGACTCTCGAAGCTTTTTGGGTTCGGGAAGTCTCCAGACATAAACAGTCCTGTCGTCGACTTTAAATATCTCTACAGAAATGTCTTCGTCAGCAAATGGCGATACAAGACCGTTCTGCGCGGCAAGCATAGTGTTAAGCATTTTAGGCGTAGCAAGTATTTCGCCGTCTTCAATGGGGATTTGCGGCGCCATGACCGACAGCCATTGGTGAGCGAAATAATAGGGCGTCATTTCTTTTTTCTTGGCATCGAGATAATTCAGTAGCATTGTAGCGTTTTCTTTCAAATCATCATTTGCCCTGTCGCTCGCCATTAAAAGCTGGCAGCGTTTCACGGCATCGTCCTTACGACCCAAGACTGTATATACACGAGCGCTATTTATCAAAACATAAGGGTCATCCGGATCAATCACCTCGGCGGCCTCGAAATCTCGCAAAGCGGCCTCATATTCGCCTCTGTCTAATAAAATTACACCTTCAATAATATATCCTCTCATATCATGAGGAAATATATCCACGAATTTGCGGCTATACTCGCCCACGTCGGCATAATCTAAACTATACAAGTCTTTTAAAGCGTCATATGAAACATCGGCTTCCATCTCGCGGCCTTCGTCTCCCATAAGAGTGCTATCACCATTTACCCAAATGTGATTATGGTTAAGTCCATAATCAAGCAGTTTTAAATATGTTTCGGCAATTTTTTCAGCATCATTGTTATGCACAGCCGCCTGAAAAAGCCTATGTCGGTAGTCTATGCGGTTTGGTGCCGCTGCAACCGCTGAATCAAGCGGAGCATAATCAAATTTGACAACAGAGTCAGATACTTCCTGGGCAAAAACTGTCACGGAGGAGAGTAGAACAGTAATCAGAAGAATGATTTTTTTCATGACAATATGATTTAAAGCATTGGAATACCGTGGCTTCACTACCTTACGCGACTGAGGTCGGTGCCTGCGGGGGTCTGGAAGACTGACAGTCCGAAACGGCCTATGGTGGCATAGACGTGGTCGAAGATATCGGCTGCGACATGCTCATGCTCGACCCAGACGGTAGTCCGGGTAAAGAAATACAGCTGCAGGGGCAGCCCCGATTGAGTAGGTGTCAGTTGGCGCACCATATATGTCATCTCCGGGTTAACATCAGGATGTGTGCTCAAAAAATGCTCGAGATAGCCTCTCAGAAGCCCTAGATTGACCTCACGGCGGTCATCTGTGTCAGATGACCGGACGAGAAGTCCGTCAGCCTCTAACGACGCTATTTCGGCCTTGTCGAGAAAACGAACGGTATTGACATCGATAAATATCGCCCGGTCGACACGACGTCCGCCCGAAAGCTGCATCGGCCTGTAATTCCTGAACGACTCGGTAATGAGCGAGTAAGGTGGTACTGTCGTCACCGAATTGTCCCAGTTGCGTACCTTCACAGTCGTCAGCGACACGTCAATGACCTCACCGTTGAGATCCCGGCCCGGCATCGTAATCCAGTCGCCACGCTCAAGCATCTTGTTTGCCGTCAGCTGTATACTGGCTACAAGACCGAGTATCGTGTCTTTGAAAACCAATGACAGCACAGCCGCCGAGGCACCGAGTGCGGTAAGAATCGCAATCGGAGTCTTGCCGATAAGAAGGCTGAGCGCGATTATAACCCCGACACCGATGATAATGAGCTTGAACATCTGGAATATGCCCTTGACCGCATAGGGTCTGAGCTGCTCGCGGCGTGCCATCGCGGCATATAGATTGTCGAGAAATATAACGATAATATATACAATCGCCCAAAGGATATAAAGCGACGTCACACCATCAATCCAGCCGACAGAACGGTCCCCGTCGCCGAAAAGATGAGGAAGTATCCATGACACGACGAGAGCGGGCGAAAGCTGCGACACAGCTCGTGTAAACCGCACGTTGAGCAAATCATCATCCCATTCGGTCGGACTGCGCAGTATGACATGCTCAAACAGCATCAGGACAGCTTTTGTGAGATAATATGCCGCTACTGCCACGACCGCGATACACAGTAGCAGCAATAACGTCGTCAGCTGACTGTGAAAAAAGTCAGGTGCGACAGACTCGACTATAGTTTTTATTCTGTCAAACATATCAGCCATCACCCTATCTGACGCAGCTCGCCTGTATAAGAATCCATCACATAGCCCGCGACAGAAACTCCTGCAGGCATCAGCGGATGCTTCTTCACAAGGTCGACAGTCTCGGCGACAGCCGCATCAGTGTCCTCGAAACCATGGAGCCAGCTTCTGAGATCTATGCCGCAATGCTCCATCAGGCTTATATGCTCCTCACTGATGCCACGCCGGCGCATTAACCCAAGCATCTCGTCGGCATCCATGCCCTGCACGCCGCAGCCCGTGTGGCCAATAATCATGATTTCATTCACTCCAAGCTCATAAACAGCGACGAGAAGGCTGCGCATTGTCGAATCAAACGGATTGGTAATCGTCGCGCCGGCATTTTTTATAATCTTGACGTCTCCGTTCTTGAAACCGAGAGCCGCAGGCAATAACTCGATAAGACGGGTATCCATACACGTCACAATCGCAATCTTTTTATCGGGATATTTGTTGGTCGCAAACCGCTCGTAGCACTTATCGGCAACAAATCGGCGGTTAAACTCAAGAATCTGTTCAATCATAGCAATAATTTTATCTGCTACAAAATTAAGAAAATAAATCAAACAGAGACTATAAGCTATAGAAAAATGACACCGGGAGGCGAACATTATAATCCTATATAAAAAAGAGAAGCCCGGGGAGACTGATGTCTCTCCGGGCTTCGTAGAGGGGGCGGTGACCTACTCTCCCACTTTCGCAGTACCATCGGCGCGGTGAGGTTTAACTTCTCTGTTCGGAATGGGAAGAGGTGGAACCCTCACGCTTTTGCCACCTTAGTGTCGTTGTCCGTCGCTGTATGCGTCTGTTTTATGACGCCCCCGCGACGTTATAAGGTGAAAAAGAGCGGTGGAAGTAACTCCGAGGCACGTGTAATTTCTCCGAGCTTTCTATGCGTCTTAGACTTCGACCCGCCGCTTTATCTGCGGTCGACTATGTATCTCTCGTCTTTCGACTGACCGGGATATGACGCCGACGACTTCTGCTGCGTCATACCGCTTGGTTCGCTATGCTTTGTTCACATCGCGTTTTTTATGGCATTGCTGCCCGGAAAGGGTTTGGGTGATTAGTATTGCTCGGCTGTGGACGTTACCGCCCCTGCACCTGCAACCTATCGACGTCATCGTCTTTGACGACCCTTATATGGAGATCTTATCTTGAGGGGGGCTTCGTGCTTAGATGCTTTCAGCACTTA
>USIN01000069.1 GCA_900554715.1 uncultured Bacteroidales bacterium | reverse complement strand
CTTCAACCAGACATGGCTCGCTTTCACCGACAAGCTTGTCATAAAGCTCGGATTCCTGCTCGACCCGATTTCTGCGATGATGCTCGTCGTCATCACGACAATCTCGTTTATGGTCCACCTTTATAGCCTCGGCTATATGCGCGACCATCACGGTGTGTTCGAGCGCGGCTTCCAGCGTTTTTACGCGTTTCTGTCGCTCTTCAGCTTCTCGATGCTCGGTCTTGTCGTCGCCACCAACATCTTCCAGATGTATATCTTCTGGGAGCTCGTCGGCGCTTCGTCATACCTGCTCATCGGTTTCTACTATACGAAACCGTCTGCCGTCTCGGCATCGAAGAAAGCGTTTATCGTCACCCGTTTCGCCGACCTCGGCTTCCTTATCGGTATCCTTATCCTATCTTATTATACCGGTACATTCGACTTCACGGCTCTCACATCGATTCCTGTCGACGGCATGGCCGATGTATATCAGGTCAGCGAACAGACAGCCATTAACATCAAAGGCATTTTTGACAGCGCGGCCGCCTCGACATTCATGGGCGCTTCGGTCATGACCTGGGCTCTCGTTCTCATCTTCATGGGCGGTATGGGCAAATCGGCCATGATGCCGCTCCATATCTGGCTGCCCGATGCCATGGAAGGCCCGACCCCCGTTTCGGCTCTCATCCACGCCGCTACCATGGTCGTCGCAGGTGTCTATCTCGTCGCCCGTCTTTTCCCGCTGTATCTGATGGAGGAATCGGCCCTCGAGATTGTCACGGTCGTCGGCGCTCTTACAGCCTTCTACGCCGCAATGGTCGCCTGCACGCAGATCGACATCAAACGAGTGCTTGCCTTCTCGACCATTTCGCAGATTGCTTTCATGATGGTGTCACTCGGTGTCGCCCGTCCCGATTTCCACGAAGGTCTCGGCTATATGGCCTCGATGTTCCATCTCTTTACCCATGCCATGTTCAAGGCGCTCCTCTTCCTTGGCGCCGGCGCTCTCATCCATGCCATCGGTTCTAATGACTACACCGCCATGCACGGCCTCCGCAAATATATGCCGATTACTCACTGGACATTCCTTATCGGCTGTCTCGCTATCGCAGGCATCATTCCCTTCTCGGGCTTCTTCTCAAAAGACGAAATCCTGAGCTCTTGCCTCGGTTACAGTTGGGTCGCATACGTCTGGATGTCGCTTGTCGCCGGTCTGACCGCCTTCTATATGTTCCGTCTCTACTACCTCATCTTCTGGTGGAAAGAACACAAGACTCCCGAAGGCCATCACGCACCCCACGACCAGCCCTGGACCATGTCGCTGCCTCTGATAATCCTCGCTGCCATCAGCTGCGTCGCAGGTTTCATTCCTTTCGGCAAATTCGTCACATGGAACGGCGAGCCTTATGACTTCATGGCTCACTTCGACTGGTCGGTCGCTTCTGTCAGCCTCGCTGTGGCTATCATCGCCATCGCGCTTGCTACAGTAATGTATAGAAAAGAAAACAGTCTCCCCGAAAAATTCAAAAACGCGCTGCCCAATCTCTGGCGCTGGTGTCACCACAGATTCTACTGGGACGAACTTTACCAGTTCATTACCCACAAAATCATATTCAACTGTGTCAGCCGTCCCATCGCGTGGTTTGACCGTCACATCATCGACGGCACGATGGACTCATTTGCCACAATGACAAACAAGGCCTCGGAATTTATCCGTCCCTTGCAGTCGGGCCAGATTCAGTATTATGTATGGATCTACCTCATCGGTGCTCTGCTCCTCGGAGGTGTCACAGTGGTCTGCCTCTTGTAATAAACCGGGTGATAATCATTTAATATAGTAATTATAATGTTTTCCAATATACTGATTTACTTCGTGGTGATACCGCTGATAATGCTCGGCGGCCTCGCCCTCTGCAGGAACATCAAGCAGATACGCGCCGTTGCCGTTGTCGGCTCGCTCGCGCTTATCGGCCTGTCGACCTACGTCCTGCTCGAGTATCTGGCGCTCAGAGCCGCCGGCAACGAAGAGCCGATGCTCTTCACAGGTTCGTGGACCTGGTTCGCGCCACTGCATATAAATCTCGCCGTCGGTGTCGACGGCATTTCGATAGCCATGCTGATGCTGTCGTCAATAATCGTTTTCGCAGGTTCTTTTGCCTCCTGGCAGATTCCCCAGCCCAAGGCATTCTTCCTTTGGCTGATATTGCTTTCGACCGGTGTCTTCGGCTTCTTCATCTCGATTGACCTCTTCACCATGTTCATGTTCTATGAGGTCGCCCTTATCCCGATGTACCTTCTCATCGGCGTCTGGGGCTCGGGTCGCAAGAATTATTCAGCGATGAAGCTGACCCTGATGCTCATGGGCGGCTCGGCATTCCTGATGCTCGGCCTTATCGGCATCTACTACCATTCGTCGGCCGACAGCTCGTCGCTGACCTGGAATATCCTTGACATCGCCCGCAATGCCTCGATTGACAAAGGCTGGCAGTACTTCCTTTTCCCGATGACATTCGTCGGTTTCGGTGTCCTCGGCGCCATGTTCCCCTTCCACACATGGTCGCCCGACGGTCATGCCTCGGCTCCTACGGCCGTTTCGATGCTGCATGCCGGCGTCCTTATGAAACTCGGCGGTTACGGCTGCTTCCGTGTCGCCATCTACCTGATGCCCCAGGCTGCCAATGACCTCGCGTGGATATTCCTTATCCTGACAGGCATCTCGGTCGTCTACGGTGCCTTCAGCGCATGTGTCCAGACCGACCTCAAGTATATCAACGCTTATTCGTCGGTGTCACACTGCGGTCTCGTGCTCTTCGCCATCCTCATGCTCAACACCACGGCAATGACCGGCGCTATCATGCAGATGCTTTCTCACGGTCTCATGACGGCCCTCTTCTTCGCCCTCATCGGTATGATTTACGGACGTACCCACACACGTGACATCCGCGAGATGGGCGGCATGATGCAGATTATGCCATATCTCTCGGTCTGCTACGTTATCGCCGGTATGGCGTCGCTCGGCCTCCCCGGTCTCAGCGGTTTCGTCGCCGAGATGACAATCTTCGTCGGCTCGTTCCAGCAGGGTATGACCGACTATCTCGCAGGCCACGGTTCGCTCCGACTCGTCTTCACTATCATCGCATGTTGTTCGATTGTCATCACGGCAGTCTATATTCTCCGTGTCGTCGGCAAACTGCTCTTCGGCCCGGTTCACAACGAGCATCATCGTGAGCTCACCGACGCTACATGGTGGGAGCGCCTCTCGACTGCGACCCTCATCGTCTGCGTCGCAGCTATCGGCTGTTTCCCCAATTTCTTCAATAACTTGATTAATTTCACCTTCAGCCCCGAGATCTTCAAGGTGCTTGGTCTTAACTAATAAGGATTAATAGAAATGGATTACTCGCAATTTTTAGCAATGAAGCAAGAAATAGGATTGTTAATCGTATTCCTGTTAGTCTTCCTTTATGATACGTTCATGCCCAAGACCTCATACGGCAAGCTGCCTGTCTTTGCAGCGCTCCTTATGTTTGCCGTCACGGTCTGTGGCATCGTCTGCCCCTCGACAAGCGCCTCGTCGCTCGCTTTCGCCGGCATGTATGAGACAAACGCCGTCGTCGCCGCTATCAAGAACGTCCTCAATGTCGGTGTCATTATCGTCCTCATCCAGTCTGTTACATGGGCCAACAGCCAGCCGATGGAGCACCGTCGCGGTGAGTTCTACGAACTCCTGCTCGTCACGCTCTTCGGCATGTATCTGATGATTTCTGCCCGTCACTTCCTCCTCTTCGTCATCGGTCTCGAAGCCGCCTCACTGCCCCTCGCAGCCATGGTCGCTCTCGACAAAAACCGTTACGAAAGCCATGAGGCAGCCGTCAAATATATCCTCACGGCTGTGTTCTCCTCGGCCGTCTTCATGATGGGCCTCTCGTTCGTATATGGCCTTACAGGCTCGCTCTATTTCGAGAATATCTACTATGCCCTTTCTGCAGGCGAATCGACCATGCTTGTCATTGCCGTCGCTTTCGTAATCGCGGGCGTGGGCTTCAAACTGTCACTCGTTCCTTTCCACCTGTGGACGGCCGACGTTTATCAGGGTGCGCCGACATCAGTCACATCCTATCTCTCGGTCATCTCTAAAGGAGCCGCTGCCTTCGCTTTCATGGTCATTCTCGCGCAGGTCTTCGGCGCTGTCTATTCGTCGGTGTGGGAGTGGATGCTTTATGCGCTGATTATTCTTACGATTACAGTCGGCAACCTCTTTGCCATCCGTCAGCGCAACATGAAGCGTTTCCTCGCCTTCTCGTCAGTATCTCAGGCCGGTTACATTATGCTCGGCATCATCGCCCACAACACAATGGGCGTCGCCGCCATGATTTACTACATACTCGTCTACATCTTCTCTAACCTTGCCGCCTTTGGTGTCATCGGTGCTATCGAGAATGCCAGCGGCAAAGTGTCGATGGACGATTATCGCGGACTCAGCAAGACAAATCCCCGACTGTCATTTGCAATGATGCTTGCCATGTTCTCGCTCGCCGGCATCCCCCCCTTCGCAGGCTTCTTCTCAAAGTTCTTTATCTTTACCGGAGCCATCAATCAGGGTTCGATAGCAATCTATGTTCTCGTGCTCATCGCCCTTATCAACACAATCATCTCGCTTTATTACTATCTCCTTGTTGTCAAGGCCATGTATATCAGCGAGGATAAATGTCAGATTGAGACATTCCGTTCGACATGTTCAGAGCGCCTCGGCTTGTGGATAACTGTCGGTGGTATCTTGCTGCTCGGTATCGTCAGCTGCGTCTACAGCGGCCTGCTCGACATCACATCGGTCAGCGATTTAAGCGCATACTTCATCAACTGATGTAGATAACATAACTCACATTTTTGCCCCGGACTATCGCTGAGATATCCCGGGGTTTTTTATGAAAAGAATGCGCAATGTTAATTAAAGTTAAGTAGATGAATTTTCTTGTCGGGAAATTATGTTGTATAACATAAAGATATTAACTTTGCATCAGTTTTTCATGGTATTAGATTTAAGGTAAGAAGATTATTCGTCGTGATGACGGATAATTTTTTTTATGCTGTGGCTTGTCGGGGTCAGCGCACCCACTGCAGCGGGTTCAGTTTTGTGCGTTCGTTTCGCAATTCAAAATGCAGTAGGCCGCGGCCCGGGTCGGCATCGTCCGGCGCTACCGCGCCGAGAGTCTGGCCCGTCGATACTTCCTGCCCGTTGCGCACGTTTATCGAGGCGAGTCCGGCATAGATCGAGATGTATGACCCGTGGCGAAGCATTACGATGGTGCCGAAGCCGGGCTGGCGGAATATTGCTGAAACTTTTCCGGTGAATACGGCTCGGACAGGTGTGCCGGGCTTTACGGCGATGTCGATTCCGCTGTTGTCGGTAGTGACATTGGGCAGTT
This sequence comes from uncultured Bacteroidales bacterium, assembly GCA_900554715.1. GTDB lineage: Bacteria > Bacteroidota > Bacteroidia > Bacteroidales > Muribaculaceae > CAG-873. The sequence continues at coordinate 2,490 of USIN01000069.1, read as the reverse complement.
CGGGATGTTTTTGCAGCCCGAAAGATCTCACTATCGTGTAGCTTCCGCTGACGGGGAAAAGCAGTCGTCCGCGGTTCGAGGCGAAGCTTCCCGACAGTTCACGGTCAGGGTCGGCGGTCTGCTGGAGCGGGGGAGATGACGGTTTCTCGGCTTTTTTCTTGCCGGAGCTGTCGGTCTTTTTCCGCGATGCGTCGGCCGATTGTTTCTTTTTGGCCTCCTTTTTCTTGCGGGCCTCTTCCTGATTCCTTATTTGCTGCGCTATGAGAGCGTCGATCTGAGAGTCGAGCCTGCGGCGGCGCGCCTCAAGTTCCTGGAGGGTCTGCTGGAGTTCGCCTTTCTTTTGTCGTAGAGATGCGATGACCCGGTCTGTCTCGGCGCGTTTTTCTTCGAGCTGCCGACCGGCCAGCGCGGCGCGCTCGAGGTGGTTGCGCCGTTCGGTGTTGAGCGAAGCAAGCCGGTTCCGGCGCTCTGTCAGCAGCAAACGGGCTTCTTTGACGCGGCGTGCCTTGGCTTCCTGAGCCTCTTTAACCTGTTTGAGATAGCGGGCTCTACGGTATATCTCGCGGAGATTCGATGCCGAAAGCAGAAAAGTCCAGCGCGAGCGCGGGTTCATCTGTCCCTGCATTTTCCGCAGCGAAGAGGCGTATGATGCTTTCAGGCGTTTAAGCGAAGCCTCTGCCATTGCAATGGAATCTTCTACGGCGGCCATTGCGCGGCCTACGGAGTCGGCCGAGATATTGGCGGCCGAGATAATCCGTTGCTGGCGGGCGATGTCGACGCGCAGCCCTTCGAGAGCGCGCAGATTGCGCTCTGTCTCGCGGGTGTTGGCTTTTATCTGCTGACGTGTCTGACGGAGTTGCTTCTTCGACGCCTGTCGCTCTTTTTTGAGCTTGTCGAGCGACTGGGGCGAAGCCGATGCGTCGGGCTGCCACGCCAGAAACGAGGCCGCGAGAATCAATGCCGTAATTATCCGCACTCTCCCTGCCATCGGTTTCAGAGCGAGGAAAGGATTTTTACGATCTGTGAGGCTTCTATGCGCGAATAGCCGCGCGGCAGGCGCCATTCAACGCTGGCGTTGCTGTTCCAGCGTGCCTTGTCGGTATTCCAGCTCATCGAGGCTTCAACGTTTCGGCTTCCGGCTTTGATGTCGAGGGCAAGATCCGAGGCAACGGTGCCGGCCGACATCTTGCGCATGTCGGTGTAGAGCAGCGTGCCGATAGTCCAGCCTGCCTCGACGAAGAAAGCCTGAAGAAGAGGACTTTTAGTCGAGTCTATTATCATTGAGAACTGGCCGTCGTCGCCTCCGACGACATTAGAGCGCATCATCCACGCGTCGGGAAGATCAGGATCGCTTATGCGAGAATAGGAGAAATAACCGACGTCGCCCGGCATCAGAGACCCCTTGCCCGGAACAAACGGGCGTCCGAGCAACATGTCCTGAAGGTTGCCTACCGTAGCCGGAAAGCCCTTGAGCAGCTTTTTGAGACTTTCTGAAATATAGCGCTTGCCGATTTTCTCGTAGGCGAAAATCGAGTCGGCTGTTATCATCAGAGCCGCGCCCTCGAAGCCGAACTTGCGTATCGACATATAAATCCAGCGGTCGCGTTTCATTGTGACATTAGCCGTGCACGAGAATCTCGAGGGGGCTTTGAGATCGATGCTCAGGGGCATTTTTACGTCGGTCCATGCGCCGTAGCGGGCCGACAGCGCCGAGACAGCGCTGCGGAACTGTTCGGGATTCTGGTCGCCTGAGATTGAGAGGGCGGGCGATTCAGCGGTGCCGGAAGTTGCGGATGTTTCCTTGGGGGTCTTGCATGACGATAGGGCTGCCGCGGCAACCACGGCGGCTATGATGATGAATCTATTCATTGTCGGAATTGGATTTGGAAGTCAGTTTTTGCCGAAGTTCTGCCGAAGAAGGATTGAGGTCGAGGGCGCGCTGCCAGAAGTCGACAGCTTCGTCGGTGAGACCGTTGCCGAAATATATGTCGCCGGCGTGGTCGAGAATTTCCCACGACGGCCCGTCGTCGCCCGACAGGCTTATCGCGCGGTCTATCTCACGCCGGGCCTCTTCGAGTTCTCCCTGCTTGAAGAGTATCCAAGCGTAGGTGTCGATCGGGGTAGGGTCGTCGGTGTTCTCATTGAGAACGCGCTCGATGAGTTTGCGGGCTTCGGGAAGGTCGATGTTGTTGCACGCCATGAAATAGGCGCAATTGTTGAGGGCCATTGAGTTGAAAGGGTCGAAGTCGATTGCGCGGCGGTAACTGTCGAGGCCGCTGTCGACCTTCTCTTCTTTCATGAATATGTCTCCGATTCCGACATATATGTTCGACAGAAGCTCGACATCGTCGCTGTCGGCCACTTCAAGAGCGTGGCTGTAGGCTTTGTGGGCTTTTGCGTAGTCGCCTGTCAGGGTGAGCATCATGCCGCGTGAAATGGCGAGCTCTACATCGTCGGGAAATAGCGACGAGGCTTTTTCGAGAGTCGAAA
>USIN01000068.1 GCA_900554715.1 uncultured Bacteroidales bacterium | reverse complement strand
CCTACGACCGCATCCTCAAAGTCGCCCGCACCGTCGCCGACCTCGCCGCCTCGCCCGACATCCGTCCCGACCACATCCGCGAAGCCATCAACTACCGCAACCTCGACCGCTCGACCTGGGGCACCAACTCACCCAAAACCCCGCTCTAAAACCTTCGCTAAAGCTCAGAGCTAAGACAAAAATTTTTGTTCCTGCTTTGAGCTTTAGCGAAAACCCCAGCTTATCATGAATAAAACCTTGCGCGCCCCTTGGCATGACTACACCGGCAGATGCATCTATATGGTAACCATCAACAAAAACCCTTTGATAAAAGATTTCGGGCTTCTTGAAGGCAATTACCGCATACCCGCGGATCAACCGGGCTGCGCCTTCATAAGCTCATCAGAGATTGGGAGAGCCATCAAAGAAGTCCTCCGTAATTTTCATCATATAGAGCCAAACATAAAAATCCTTCAATATGCAATAATGCCCGACCATCTTCATATTCTGCTCTTTGTCGAATATCCAACTGAAGAAATCCTTGGAAGAATTATTGCAAAGTTCAAAGTTGCCGTAAATAAAGCTGCCGGCATTGACGATGTTTTTGCCAAAGGATTTAATGACCAGATTCTTAAGAACTCACGTTCCCTCGACACTCTCTACAAATATATCCGAGACAACCCGCGGAGGTTGGCTGTTCGACATGCTCATCCCGAATTCTTTCATCGCGTCAATGAATTGAAAATCGGTGGCCAAACCTATCAAGCCTATGGAAATTTCCAGCTGCTCGACAATCCATTCAAAGAGCAAGTGATTGTCCATCGCGCCGACACGCCCGAAACCCGTCGCCACAATCGTGAGTTGTGGCTCTACACCGCCGCCAACGGCGGAGTCCTTGTCTCGCCCTTCATCTCACCTTATGAAAAAGCCATCCGCGCCGAAGCCGAAGAAGTCGGTGGCCGTATTATACTCATCATCAACCATTCCCTCGACCCACGCTACAAACCTATCGGTCACGACTTCGACCTCTGCAAATCTGGCCGCCTGCTCATCATCTCAGCAGATCTCGACGGCAATCTGAGCCGCTCTGCCTGCCTGACCATGAACTCCCTCGCAGAAAAAATTTGCAAATAGCCCCGTCCCAAGTCAAATCATATATTTGCCTGAATTATTGTCAATCCGAATATAATTTACTACATTTGAGCCGTAAAGTAATCCCCCTGAGCTTCAGCCAATACAATAGACAGATTTACAAAAGTTACACAATTTTCACCATGAGCAAATCTAAGGATTTCGACATTTTTATAAGCTATTCGAGGAAAGATTTCGATGAGGTCAATTCCTTTCTAAATCTTTTAAAACGCCGCATTCCAGGACTGCGGTGTTGGTTCGACCTCACAGGCATCGAGAGCGGCGACGAGTTCATGGATAAAATCGTAACAGCCATCGACAAATCAGACAAAGTACTTTTTATGGTCTCTGACAACTCAATCATGTCGCCATGGACCAAGAAAGAAGTCATATATGCCGAGAACACCGGTCACACACTCATCCCCGTTCTACTGCGTGGTGCCAAGCTCAAAGGCTGGTTTCTGTTCAACTACGGCCTCATCGACAGCATCGACTCAAGCGACCCGCGTCAGGTCGACAAGTTAATCGACAACCTTAAAGAATGGGCTCAAAACCCGGGGAAAGACCCCCCCAAAGAAAACAACAGTCTCATTTGCGTCAAAAATAATTGCAACACGGGCTATGTCGATTTTTCAGGTAAGCTCGCCATCCCGATGATATATATGAATGGCCACAGATTTTCAGAGGGGTTGGCCGCCGTAGGGAACAAACACTTCCAAAACGGCTATATCGACACCTCAGGCGAGTTTGTGATCCCTCCTAAAAATTCTTTTGAATGCAAAAATTTCAGCGAGGGTCTGGCAGCGGCGAGATACACCTCTGAGAATTGGTTTTACGACAAATGGGGTTATATAGACAAAACAGGCAGAATGGTTATTCCACCCACGTTTCAAAGTGCCAACGATTTTAATGAGGGTGTCGCCGTTGTCGAAAACGACTGGAAATATGGTTTTATTGATAAAGTCGGCAATCTCATTTCTCCTTATAAATACGAGTATGAATTTCATTTCCAGGAGGGTCTCGCATCAGTCATAGGCGCTAACGGAAAATACGGCTACATCAATAAAGCCGACGATTTGGTTATCAACTGCATATACAATAGCACTTACAGATTCAGAGAAGGGCTGGCTTCAGTAAGAATTGCAAACGATCATGGATATATCGATAAGCAAGGCAACATTGTTATTCCTTTCAATTATCATGAAGCCTATGGGTTCGGTGACGGACTGGCTCCGGTGCAAAACCGCTCCGGGAAATGGGGATTTATTGATAAGACAGGTAAACTCGTGATACCGTATATTTATAGTTGGGCCTATAGTTTCAACGAGGGGCTGGCTGCTGTACAAAACGATAAGGACTTATGGGGATATATCGACCGTTCAGGACGTATGGTCATACCTTGTATTTACAGGCAAGATATAGCTAACGGCCCATATTTTCACAATGGCCTTGTTGTTGTGCAGAACGACTCTGGAAAATCAGGCGTGATTGACAAAGAGGGCAATGTCATCGTCCCATTTGTTTATGACGAGATAGAGCTTTGACTTTCTCTCTCACTCCTCTGCTATCGAGTAGTTGAGGAAGTCGATGAGGGGTTTGGCGAGAAGGAAGTCTTCGGCGGCGCGTTCATACCAGCGCGGATCGGTGAAGTAGCTGTGGTCGCAGGGGGCGAAGCGGCCATAATCCTTGAGTTTCAGCAACTCGATTTGCGGATGGTCTTTGGGCCAGCCCTGCGGCGCTGATTTCAGACGCTGGCCGACCCAACCGGGATAACGGGCGGCGAAGCGCGGCTCGTTGACTATCTCCTCGAATTCCTCGATATTGTCGACGATGGCATGGCGCAGCTTTTTGAGCAGAGGCTGTTCCGGGCAGTAAAGGCCTGCGTAGAGGCCGTTTTCGCCGGGACGGACATCGACCTGAAGGTAATAGCCCGACATTATTGTCTTGCGGCCGAAGGGCGACAGTGCCGCCGAAAAATATACCTTATAGGGCGATTTGTCAGGTGAGAAACGTGTGTCGCGGCTGAAACGGTAGCTCGCCGTCGACGCCGTCTGTGTCTTCATCCCCGGCTCCCACTGACTCATGCAGGCGATGAGGTGCTCGAGGTCATCATACCAGCGTGCGCGCAGGTCGTCGTAACGGCCGCGGTTGGCATAGAACCACGGGCGGTTGTTGTTGGCCGCCACATCGGCCAGAAAGTCATATATATCTGAAATCATAGTCGTTGCTGTTATTTTATATCCTCCCAGTCGACGTCGACAACCTGCTGTTCGACCTCGGTGTAAGTCGTCGTATTCTGCCTGTCTGTCGTGGTAGTTTCAGATTTTATCTCTTCGAAGGCGACGTATTCGCCGACCGAGGGGTCGATTTTCTTTTTGGACCGGGGCTTTTGCTGCGGCTCTTTCTGACGAGTCTGTGACGAGGCTCCCGCTCCGGCGGCTGTGCGGAACTGGTCGAAGAAGCGGCGCGTCTGACGTCGTGCGCGCCATATCGTTATCATCACCCTTATGACAGGAATGACAATGAAAAAGACAAACAGTAGGAACAGGAATGTACCCATATCGAGAACAATCGTTTTATGTTTTTATAAATCGGAGCGGCGCGATTGTCAAAGCTCGCGGCGCGAAAGAATCGAGACAAGCAGATAAAGAACGATAGCCCAGATGAAGCCCGAGAGGCCGTAAGCCCATACAAACGCGGCTGTCGCGATAATCACGACATAGCGCCGGACATTTTCGTGGAATGACAGACTCTTGATTTTGAGCGAGAACATCTTGATGTTCGAGACCATGGCGAGCGAGACGGCGACGATGATGACGGCCATGATGACCGTGCCGGGATAGCCGTAGCGCGTAAACCATCCCGACATGCCGATCCAGAAGATGGCGTTGGCCGGTATCGGCAGCCCCTTGAAAGTCGTCGACTGGCTGTCGTCGATATTGAATTTCGCCAGACGCAGGGCACCCATCGCCGGGATAAACAGAGCGATGTAGCAGAGCCATTCGATCTGCGAATAGCCGAGCATCATATTGAGCATCAACATCGCCGGAGCAACACCGAAGCTGACCATATCGGCCAGCGAGTCAAGTTCCTTGCCTATTAGCGAATAGGCCTTCAGCAGGCGGGCGCTCGCGCCGTCGAGAAAATCGAAGACCGTGGCGGCTCCTATCATCAGACACGCCATTTCGGCTCCGGTGAGACAGCCGTAACTTTCGGTATAATTGAATGCGAATATTATTGCCACACAACCTGAGATGAGGTTGAGAGTTGTCAGGGTGTTTGGTATGAAGGCAACAAATCGATTTGTCATTGTTTTATGATTTTGAGCTTAAACGGCCGACTTCAGTGACGCCGCCGACAGTTTTATCGCCGATCTTGACATAAATCTCGGTGTCGGTCGGCAGATAAATGTCGACACGCGAGCCGAATTTTATAAAGCCCATGTGATCCTGTATCGAAGCCTCGACGCCGGGATGCGCATAGGTGACTATGCGGCGCGCCATGGCGCCGGCTATCTGTCGCACGAGCACGAGTTTGCCGTCTGGGGTGCGGATGACCACGGTCGAGCGCTCGTTCTCGGTGCTTGACTTCGGCAGGTAGGCGGCCATAAAGCGGCCCGAGTGATGTTTCGAGTAAATCACCTCGCCGTCAACGGGAAACCAGTTGGCATGGACATTGAAGACACTCATGAACACCGACAGCTGTATGGCCTTGCAGTGGAGAAACTCATCTTCAAAAGTCTCTTCGAGAGCCACAACCTTACCGTCAGCGCTTGCCACGACGACATTCTCGGGATTGCCTTTGAACTGCCGTTTGGGCGAACGGAAAAAGTTTACGACCAGCAGGTAGAAGACACCGCATACGGCCGTCGAGGCTATGGCGATAGCCAGCGGCCTGACCCACAGCCACAGCGGGATGTTGATCAGGAGCAGTATTATTATCAATATAATCAGTATATTGGTACCTTCGTGGTGTATTTTGACTCTCATCTAATTATTGATGTCATGTTGACTTTGAGATACAAAGTTATATTAATTTTTTTTATTTCCACAATTACGGGTCTTTTTTTGTATTTTTTTATGCTATCGCTGCATTAATAATCGTTAAAAGCCTGCACAGAACGCCAAGTTTAGATAACTTTGCAGTTTAAAGTCTAAAACTCCAATCGTTAATGAAAAAGTATAATCTTGTCAATAACTCTTTGGGCTGGCTCTGTTTTGTCATCGCCGCGGTGACATATATGCTGACCCTTGAGCCGACAGCAAGCTTCTGGGACTGTCCCGAGTTTATCCTTCAGGGTGCGAAACTCGAAATAGGCCATCCGCCGGGCAACCCCATCTTCATGCTTGCCGCACGATTTTTCATCACCCTCTTCGGCGGCGAGATGTCTATGGCCGCTTTTGCCGTCAACACCATGTCGGCTCTCCTCAGTGCCGCCACTATCCTGTTACTCTTCTGGACAATAACACACCTCATAAAGAAACTCATCGTCGCCGATGACGCTACCGAAGTCTCCCTCATCCAGATGTTTGTCATCATGGGCGGCGGTCTCTGCGGCGCTCTCGCCTACACCTGGAGCGACACATTCTGGTTCTCGGCTGTCGAAGGCGAGGTCTACGCATTCTCGTCATTCTGCACGGCTCTGGTCTTCTGGCTAATCCTCAAATGGGAGAACCGCGCCGACCAGCCACACAGCGACCGCTATCTCGTGCTGATAGCATATATCATCGGCGTGTCGATTGCCGTCCACCTGCTCAACCTCCTCTGCATCCCGGCCATCGGACTCGTCTACTACTACCGCAAATACAAAAACATCAACGCGAAGGGCTCGCTCATCGCCCTGGCCGTATCGTGTGTGGTCGTGGGCCTGATACTCTACGGCCTCGTCCCGGGCTTCATCAACGTATCGCAATGGTTCGAGCTGCTTTTTGTCAACGACCTCGGTTTCAGCTATAACACAGGCGTCGCAGTCTATGCCCTCGTCGTTGTCGCCGTCTTCATCATGACGATAAGAGCCCTCTACCGTCAGAAAAACGCGACAGCCATCAAATGGTGGTTCCTCACAGCCATTATCCTCTCGGGCATGCCTTTCATCGGCGACTCGTGGGTGATACCCACCCTGTTTATCGCAGGCCTGACGGTCTACCTCTTCATGTTCTGCCCGCAGGTGCCTGTCAGAATCTTCAACGTCATCGCCCTCAGCATCTTCGTCATCTTCATCGGCTATGCCTCTTACGCCCTGCTGCTCATACGCGCCAGCGCCAACACGCCGATGAACCAGAACGCGCCAGACAACGTCTTCGCCCTCGCCTCATATCTCAACCGCGAACAGTATGGCGACCGTCCGCTCTTCTACGGTCCCGCTTTCGCCGAAGAGCTTGCCACAGAGGAATATGAAGACACCTACATCGTGCCCGTCGATGACAACGGCTATCCGCGCACACGCATCATCGACGGCTATATCCGCGACGCCGAGGGACGCGCCATCAACAATCCGACCCGCAGCTACACCAAGGTAGTCAAGAAATCCGCCAGCGAGCCCGACCGCTACGTAGAGGCCATCGAACGTCCCGACTACAAGACCATGGACGATGTGTCGATGCTCTTCACCCGCATCTACAGCACCGACAACCGCTCGGGCCACGTCGACGGCTACAAGAGCTGGGCCGACTATCAGACCCCCGACATTTATGATATACCGCGCGAAGTGCGCCAGCGCTGGGCTCAGGACGGAGCCGCATGGCTCAGCGAGGTAGCCCCCTACCTCCACCACCAGGAGCCCGTCACCACAGCCATCGACGCCATGGGCAACCCCGTGACACAGACATCGGCATGGAAACCCGGTTTCGGCGTAAACCTCAGATACTTCATCAACTACCAGCTCAACCACATGTACTGGCGCTACTTCATGTGGAACTTCGCCGGACGTCAGAACGACATCCAGGGCAACGGCGAGCCTCATCTGGGCAACTGGATTTCGGGCATCCCTGTCATCGACAACGCCCGTCTCGGCGACCAGTCGAAGCTGCCCGACGAGTTCGGCAAAGGCAACAAAGGCCACAACGTCTTCTACATGCTGCCGCTGCTGCTCGGCATCATCGGTCTGCTCTGGCAGGCGCTCTACACCCACAGCACCGACCCCAAGCGTGGCATCGAGCAGTTCTGGGTGGTCTTCTTCCTCTTCTTCATGACAGGCATCGCCATCGTGCTCTACCTCAACCAGACCCCGGGTCAGCCGCGTGAGCGCGACTATTCGTTCGCCGGCTCATTCTATGCCTTCGCCATCTGGATCGGCATCGGCGTCCCGGCTCTCGCCTGTCTGCTCAGAGACCTCTTCTCGAAATTCACCAAGAAAAAAGACGCCCGGGACAACGCGCCACTGCCGCAGGGCGCACAATGGGGCGCAGCCGCCGTGGCAGTCGCCTTCGGCATCTTCGTGCCGCTGCAGATGGTCTCGCAGACATGGGACGACCATGACCGCTCACACCGCTACACCACGCGCGACTTCGGTATGAACTACCTCGCCTCGCTCGACGACAACGCCATCATCTTCACCAACGGCGACAACGACACATTCCCCTTGTGGTACGCCCAGGAAGTCGAAGGCTTCCGCACCGACGTGCGCGTCGTCAACCTCTCCTATCTGACCACCGACTGGTATGCCCACAACCTGGGCTACCCCTACTATAACGCACGTCCCGTAGACCTCTACGCACGGCCGGCCGACTATGCCTACGAGCGCATGGCCTGGAACTTCGTCGTTCCCATGACCGACTCGCTCGTCCGCGCCGAAGACGCCCTGCGCAGCCTCTACGCCAGCGACGCCAAGCGTGTCGGCGCGCCATACCTCACCGAGCCGCGCGTCTTCATCCCCGTCGACAGCGCCGCCGCAATGCGCTATACCGAAGCGAGGATGACACCGCTTGCGCTTGAGCTGCTGCGCGACATAGATAAGGACACGGTAAAGTTCAGCCTTAACTTTGACGATACGGAAAAGGAGCCGGACGTGCTGCCCGGCCGCTTCCCGAACCTGCTTGTAAACG
>USIN01000067.1 GCA_900554715.1 uncultured Bacteroidales bacterium | reverse complement strand
TTATCTTAAATACAGCGACATGACGGTCAAGGAAATCTCAAACCGTCTGCTCTTTCCCAATCTGTCGTTTTTCGGAAAGTATGTCAAAACCCATTTCGGCGAGTCGCCTACGGCTCTGCGGGTGAAACTTCGCGAATGAAATTTGACAGCCGATAAAACCTATCCGTCACTCAGTTGTTTTTTATTGAGAAGTTCATCATAATTACTACTGCTGCGTGAAAGCCTCGACTGTCATTAAAAACGTTTTCAAGACTCTGGGATTTATAGTTCTGGGGATTTTGTTGCTTGTGTGCGGTGTTGTCATCTCGCTCTATTCGCCGTGGCTTCAGGAGACTCTTCGCGTCCATCTTGTAGGTAAGCTCAACAGCGGAGGTGAGACGCGTTATACGCTCGACACGTTCAGACTCGGTTTCCCGCTGTCGGTCGAGGCCGGCGGTCTGTCGGTTGTCAACGGCACAGACACACTTGTGGCCGCCGACCGTCTTGTAGCCGATGTGGCGCTGTTACCTCTGCTAAAAGGCGAGGTGGACATCACGACTCTCGAGGCCGACGGCGCGCGCTATGTGATGGGCAACCGCGATTCGGCAATGTATATGACGCTGGCGGCCGGCAGCCTGTCGCTGTCGCCGGCTTCGGTCAGACTGTCTGACATGGCTATCGATGTCAGCGACGGCCGGCTTTCTGACGCCACTGTCGCCATGACCATCAAACCAGACACCACATCTGTCGCCGCAACAGAGAAGCCTGCATCGCAGACTGCCATGACTATCAGGCTCGGGCGTCTCAGCCTCGATAATCTGCGCTATTCTATGAGTCTTCTGCCTACGATAGACTCTCTTGGCGCCACGATAGGTCGCGGCTCGCTTGAGAACGGTCTCATTGATCTTGCGGCCCAGAAGGTCGCCATAGGCACGTTTGCCGGAGACCGTCTGGCGGCGGCATATATAGCCCCCGATTCGGCTACAGTGGCATCAATACCCGTAGTCGCCACGGACACGACCGCGTCAGCTCCGTGGACAGTCACTATCGACTCAATCGCTTTCACCGGCTCGAAAGCTTTGTATACCACGCGCGGAGTCACGCCGGCGCCGGGTCTCGATTTCGCCTATATCGAGGTCGACAGCCTCGATCTTACAGTCAAAGATTTTTATAATCAGGCCTCGACGGTCAGACTGCCGCTTCGTCTGAGCGGCCATGAGCGTTGTGGCGTGAGTCTGACGGCCAGTGGCACGCTCGATATCGATTCGACAGCAATAGCGTTTAACGACTTTATAATCTCGACACCTGTCACAGCCCTCGATGTCACCGGATTGTTAGGGTCGGGCGATATGATGACAGACCCTGACCTTCCGCTCGCCCTCAAAGCCGGCGGCGCGGTCGGCGTCTCTGATCTGAGATTGATGTTCCCGGCTTTCATGCCGTATCTCATGACACTTCCGGCCGATGACGGCATCGACCTTGCCGTCGATCTCTCAGGCGTAGCCTCTGACCTTGATATCAGACGTCTGGATGTCGCAGTCAACCATATAGTCACACTTAAGGCCAAAGGCAATCTGACAGATGTGTTCAATACGGCGCGTATCGGCGGCGATATAGCCCTGTCGGGCAGTATACTCAACGGCCGCTATCTCAAACGCACCTTCCTCTCGCCTGAGACGACGCTCGATATACCTCAGATGGCAATCACGGGACGTGTCAGGGCTAATAACGGTACATTCGGGGGCAATGTCAAGGTAATCGCCGAGGGTGGTACTGTCGCTCTTGACGGCCTGTGGCGTTCGCGCAGCGAAGACTACAAGGCTGATGTCAGTGTCGGTGCTTTTCCGGTCAGCAGCATCATGCCGCTTCTCGGCGTGGGCAAGGTTTCAGGCACATTGACCGCTTCGGGACACGGTTATGACCCGTTCTCGCCCAAGACTTCTGCCGATGCGCGTCTGTCGCTTGCGTCGGCCGTTTATAACGGATATGAATACAAGGATATAGAGGCTGATGCCACACTTCGGGACGGCAAGGCCGACGTCAGGCTCGTGTCAACCGACCCGTCGCTGCCTGTCACGGCGCAGGCGAGCGGCAATCTCGCCGGCGATGTATATGAATGGACTGCCGCCGTTGACGGTGAGGACATATACCTCAGGGCTTTGAAGTTCTCGGAGTCTGACATGAAAGTATCGCTCAGTCTGACCGCCGATGCCGCCATCACGCCGAAAGACAAGATAATCGACGGCCGGGTGACTCTCGAAGACCTGACCCTCGAACGTCCTGAAGGTGATATCACGGTCTCTGACATTCTCGCGCACCTCAGCGCCAATGACTCACTGACAGATCTCAGTCTCACCAACCGCGATCTCAATGCAAGGTTTACGGCCTATTGCAGTCTCGACAGCCTGATGACAGCTTTTGGGAACGTCTCGGCTGTGGTCGACTCGCAGATGACAAAACGCCGTATTGACGTCGAACAGATACACGACGCTCTGCCCGGTCTTGTCTTCGACATGAGGGCTGGCCGCAACAATTTTGTCAACGATATACTTGCGACATCCAAGACAGGGTTCAGCCATCTGTCGCTCACCGCCGACAACGATACTACGCTGAGACTCAATTCACAGATGCTGGGATTCGTTACCGGCACGACGCGGCTTGACACCATAACCTTCGGTGCGCGCCAGCATAAGGAGCATCTCCATTTCACCGGGGCTGTCAACAACCGTCCGGGCACATTCGATGATTTCGCCAAGGTCAAAGTCGACGGCTTCGCGACCCGAAACATAGCGGCGCTGCGTCTGACACAGCAGAATATCAAAGGTAAGGAAGGCTTTGATTTCGGTCTCAAAGCAGAGGTCAGCGACTCGTTGCTGACGGTCAACGTCATACCCGCCAACCCTGTCATCGGCTATCAGAACTGGGCGCTCAACAGCGACAACTATGTCAGCTATCGTTTCAGTGACAGACATATCGACGCTGACATCGACATGACCGGCGGCAACAGTTCGCTCAAGATATTCACGACCCATGTCGACGGCAGCGAAGGTCAGGAAGATCTTATCGTGCGTCTCGGCAACATCCATCTCGCCGACTGGATTGCCATCAATCCCTTCGCGCCGCCTGTCTCCGGTTTCCGGGCACAGGCGGCCCACCTTAGAATGAGGGAGGCCCCTTCCATGACAAAGAAACAGAAAAAGATGCTGATCCGCATCCTCATTACACGGTCGACGGTGTCTATAACGGCAGCGGTGTAGTCACACTCGACAAACTCACATACGGCAAGCAGCGCGTCGGCGACATCAAGGCCGACTTCGACCTCTCGACACGTCCCGGCGGCATGCTCTATGCCAAATCAGACGTCTATGTCGACGGCGAGAAGACCATCACACTCGCCGGCAACCTCAACGACACAACTTCGACGAGCCTCTATAATCTCGATTTCTCGATGATACGTTTCCCGCTGGCAACGGTCAATCCGTTCCTGCCGCCGGGCATGGCGACACTATCGGGTGTGCTCAACGGCAATATGGTCATCACCGGAGATTCGGAAGCGCCCGTATTCAACGGCAAACTCGACTTCGACGACACAGCCGTCAAACTCGCCCTCACCGGCACTCCTTATAAATTCAGCGATGTCGAGATTCCCGTCATCGACAACCTTGTGACATTCGACAACTTCAAAATCAGCGGTGTCAACGAGAATCCGCTGTCTATCGACGGCACGGTCGACCTCAAAAGCCTCTCGGCACCGGTGCTCGACCTCAGACTCAAGGCCGACAACATGCAGCTTGTCAACACCCGCCGCGCCTCGAAGGGCGCCGATGTCTACGGCAAAGCCTTTATCTCGCTCGACGCTTCGGTCAAAGGCGGTCTGAGTCTGCTTTTCGTCGACGCCACGCTCGACATTGAGCCGGGAACGAATGTGACCTACGTCATACCCGACGCCGCCAACAGGCTTCAGTCGCAGTCGACCGACGACATGGTCAAGTTTGTCAACTTCACCGACACGACTGCGGTTGCGTTTGCCGACAGCGTCGCCACAAGCGAGATGGCGATTGTGCTCAACGCCATGCTCAACATCAACAACGGTTCGACGATAAGCGTAGATCTTTCGAGCGACGGCAAGGACAAGGTACAGCTCCAGAGCTCGGGCACGCTCAATTTCGCGATGTCGCCCCTGAGTGACGGGCGTCTGACGGGCCGGCTGAACCTCAACGAAGGCTTCGTGAGATATACGCCGCCGTTTATGTCAGAGAAGCTGTTTAACTTCTATAACAACAGTTACGTGGCTTTCAACGGCGACATGATGAATCCGACGCTCAACATCCATGCGATGGATGTGATGAAGGCCAATGTCACCCAGCAGGGACAGAATTCGCGTCTGGTTAACTTCGATGTCATAGTCAACGTCACCGGTACGGTCAACAACATGAAAGTTGCGTTTGACCTCGCCACCAACGATGATGTCACCGTCGCCAACGAACTCGAGTCGATGAGCGCCGACCAGCGGGCCAACGAGGCCATGAACATGATGCTTTACGGCGTCTATACAGGCGGCAACACCAAAGGCGACACCAAGATGTCGGCCAATCCGCTGTTCTCGTTCCTCGAGTCGCAGCTCAACGGATGGATGGCAAACAACATACGCGGCGTCGACATCTCGTTCGGCATCAATCAGTATGACCGCACAGTCGACGGCTCGTCGTCGACAACGACAAGCTACAGCTATCAGGTGTCGAAGTCGCTGTTCAACGACCGTATAAAGATAGTTGTCGGCGGCAACTACTCGACCGACGCCAACGCCGATGAGAACTTCTCGCAGAACCTCATTAACGATATCTCGTTTGAATACTTCCTCAACCGCAGCCGAACGATGTATGTGCGCATCTTCCGCCACACAGGCTATGAGAGCATACTCGAGGGCGAGGTGACACAGACAGGCGTAGGCTTTGTCTACCGCCGCAAACTGCGCCGCATGAGTCAGATGTTCAATTTTTTTAAACCCAAGAAGAAAAAAGACGAGCCGACTGTCGTCAACGATAATATCAACAAAGAAGCCATAACCGACGATGAAAAGGACAAAGAGACGAAATAGCGCCTTTATGGCCGGCGTGCCGTCATCGGCCCTGATTGCGGCCGTGATATTGCTGCTGGTGTCGGCCTGTTCGACAACGCGGCGCATACCCGAGGGCGAACTGCTTTATACGGGCACCAAGGCCGTGAAATATAACAATGACTCTGTCGTCGTGCCGGCGGCTCTGAAATCGACAATCGCCTCGACCGTCGACGTGGCTCCTAACAATTATTGGAAGCTGTTGTCGTGGCGCTATCCCTTCCCCCTCGGGCTGTGGGTCTACAACAACTGGCCGAATCCGCCCAAAGGATTCAAGCACTGGATTTATGAGAAACTTGTCGAAGAGCCGGTGCTTGTCTCTGATGTGCGCCCCGAAGTGAGGGTTAAGATGATCGACGAGATGCTTGACAACAACGGTTTCTTCAGCGGCACCGCCTCTTATGAGCTGATAAAAGGCAAAAACAAAAAGAAAGCCGCCATCAGATATACGGTCGACCCCGGCAAGGAGTATCCGATAGACACGATGATGCTCATGCCCGATTCATGCCGTCTGACTGCTCTGATTGATTCGCTGGCGCTCAGAGACCCCTATCTGTTCTCGAAGATGCGATATTCGGTCGATTCGCTTAGTGCCGCCCGAACGCGCATCACCAACCGTCTGCGCAACCGCGGCTATTATTTCTTCCGCCCTGAGTATATCGAGTATCTTGCCGACAGCGTGGCCCGTCCGGGCGCGCTGACGATGAAGATGGTGCTGGCATCCAACGCGCCGCGTTTCGCCCTTAAGCCTTACCGCACTGGCAAAGTGACCGTCGTGGCCAACCGCCACTGGGGCGGCGGCGAACCTGACACCATAGCCACACCACGCGCTACGCTGATACAGATGCGCCCGTCGCGTCTGCGCCGTAATCTCATCCCCGAGTGTGTCACCTTCCGTCCGGGCCGCTTGTTTTCTGTGCGCGACATGAACCGTACGCAGACATATCTGTCACGGCTCGGCATCTTCAGTGCCATCGACATCTCGGCCATCCCCGACACTACCGGCGGCAACGATGTGCTGAACGTGTTGGTCAACTGTACGTTTGACTCGCCGCTCGAAGTTTCGTTCGAGGTCAATGCCTCGTCGAAGTCAAACAGCTATCTTGGCCCGGGTCTGAGCTTTGGCGTCACCAACCGAAATATCTTCGGCGGCGGCGAGCAGTTGGGTGTCAATGTCACAGGCGCATACGAGTGGCAGACCGGCAAGAGCCGGAGCTCGGTATTCAACTCCTATGAAGTCGGGCTGACGGCGTCGCTGGCTTTCCCGCGGCTGCTCGCTCCTAAATTTATTCCCCGCAGCCGGTTCCAGTTGCCGTGGACGCGATTCCAGCTTAACGCCGACCTGCTCAACCGTCCGCATTTTTTCAAAATGGCTCAGTTTAACGCCTCGGTCAGCTATGACTGGCGGGTGTCGCGCCATGTGTCAAACTCGTTCACGCCTTTCAAGCTGACATATACTAATCTGATGCACACCACAGAGGCCTTTGATTCGATAATGAACGCCAACCCGGCTGTGGCCCAGAGCTTCATGAGCCAGTTTATCCCCCAGATGATATACAGTTATGTCTTCGATCGCGCCATCGGACGCGACAACACCCTCAACTGGCAGTTTACCATCCAGGAAGCCGGCAATATATTCTGGGGCATCTACAGCCTTTGCGGCAAGCACGGAGAGAAAGAGCTTTTCGGTACTCCGTTCTCACAGTTTGTCAAAGGCTCGACACAGCTTGTCTACGGCCGCCGTATAGCCCCGGGCGAACACTGGCTCATGACGCGTGTCGCCGTCGGGGCGGCCCATGCCTACGGCAACTCGTCGCAGGTGCCATACGCCGAACAGTTCTATGCCGGCGGTGCCAACTCGGTCAGAGCGTTTACGGTCAGAAGTATAGGCCCAGGCAGCTATCATGATCCCAACTCGGGTAACGGCACATACTTCGACCAGACAGGTACATTCAAGTTCGAGGCCAATATCGAATACCGCTTCCCGATTGCCGGTCTGCTTCACGGAGCGGTCTTTGTCGACGCCGGCAACGTGTGGCTTCTGAAAGAAGACCCGCAGCGACCGGGCGGCACTCTCGAGGCCTCGACATTTCTCAAGGATCTTGCCCTCGGTACCGGCGTAGGCCTGCGCTTCGACATCGGCATGCTCGTCTTGCGCGGTGACCTCGGCATCGGGATTCATGCTCCCTACGATACCGGCAAACGGGGCTATTACAATATGAAATCCTTCGGCCGGTCGCTTGCCTTCCACCTCGCCATCGGCTATCCCTTCTGATAAACCAACCACATTTCCTGACAATGAGATTAAAACGATTGATTATGGCCGGCGCGATGTTTGCCGCCGGATTAACAGCGGCGCTCACTTCGGCTGCCATCGCCCCGGCGCAGGGCGACACGATTTGCGTCATGAGTTATAATGTCCATAACGCTGTCGGTATGGATGGCGTTCGCGATGTCAGCCGCATAGCCGGTGTCATCATCGCGTCCGGAGCCGATGTCGTTGCCGTGCAGGAGGTCGACAGTGTCACCAACCGTAGCGGCGGCCGATATATATTGGGCGATATAGCTGCCGCGACCGGGATGAATCCTGTCTTCTCGGCGGCCATAGACTTTGACGGGGGCCGCTATGGCATTGGACTTCTGAGCCGTGAACGCCCCTTGTCGGTGCGCCGTGTGCCCCTGCCCGGTACTGAAGAAGAGCGCACGCTGTTGCTCGCTGAGTTTGATAATTATGTCATGGGCGTGACCCATCTGTCGCTCACCGATGCCGACCGTCTGGCTTCGGTCGATATTCTCGCCCGCGAGGTTGCCGCGTTTGACAAGCCTCTGATTCTTGCCGGTGACTTTAATGCTTCGCCCGACAGTCCTGCGATAGAAGCCTTGTCGCAGACATTTACGCCGTTGAGTGATGGGGCTTCGCCGACCTTTCCCGCTGACAATCCGACCGTGACAATAGACTATATCATGTATAAAGGAGACAACCCTCCGACCGTGCTGTCGTCGCAGGTCGTCAATGAGCCCATGGCCTCGGATCACCGCCCCGTTACGGCTTCGCTGGCGTTTTGATAACCCGGCGGGGAGGAGAGCGTTGCTGCGCTTTAATGGCTTTGGTTACAAGATATTATCTGAGGCTGTCGCAAAACCATAAAAG
This sequence comes from uncultured Bacteroidales bacterium, assembly GCA_900554715.1. Lineage (GTDB taxonomy): Bacteria > Bacteroidota > Bacteroidia > Bacteroidales > Muribaculaceae > CAG-873. Next base: position 64 of record USIN01000067.1, on the reverse strand, counting down.
CGAAAAGGCAGTGAGCCGTAAAGCCCTGAAACCCAAATGCTCTCTATTTGACACTATTGAAGAA
>USIN01000066.1 GCA_900554715.1 uncultured Bacteroidales bacterium | reverse complement strand
GTTTTGTGACTTTTTTCTTTGTTGTTGTGTCGTTGTTTTGTGATGACGATTCAAAATTACTAAGAATTCAGCTTTGTCAAATATTTTAAAGTTAATAAAGGTTAATTTTAGAATGGTGACATAAAATGAGCTCTAATATACTGATAAACAATAATATAAAAATGGCTTGTTCTGTTACATAATTGTTACAATGCTTGTAATGCGCTGTCGTGGTAACTGTATAGTAACACAAATGTAATAAAATTAACATTGTGGAAGGCGCTCGAATTAATATGAAAAACACAGGGCTTTCGCACGCTGATTGTGGGTGGATTTGACTAATTTTGCAAAAAAACGAGAGGCTGATAAATTATGAGCGCAGAATTGATAATGCTTGGTACGGGGAGCGCTTTCCCCGCCCGCAGTTATAATGCATGTTTCGTGATAAAGACCGACGGGTTTGCCTGGATGGTCGACGCCGGAGGCGGTAACGGTATCCTCGGCCGGCTCAGAGACGCTGACATTCAGGTGACCGATATACGGCATCTGTTTGTAACGCACACTCATACCGACCATATCCTCGGCGTGGTATGGATTATACGCAGTGTGATCAATCTGGCGCGTTGGAGCGGATATGAAGGCCGAATGAATATCTACGGCAACAGCGACGTAATCGGTGCAATCGACGCAATCTGCCGCCTGACGCTACTTGAATCTCATTACAGGATGATAGGCGACCTGATTGATTTCCACAATACTGACGAGGTGTCTGAGATCCCGCTTCCCGGCGCCCGCGTCGGCTTCTTCGACTGCCGCTCAGAGGGAGTGCGTCAGACAGGCTTCAGGATGACACTCGAATCTGGCACTTCGGTTGTCTGTCTTGGCGACGAGTCGCTCACCGAGCGTAACAAGGCGGAGGCCGAGGGGACAGACTGGCTGATGTGTGGGGCGTTCTGCAGTTATGCCGACCGCGAGATATTCAAGCCATACGAGAAACATCACCTCACCGTCAGGGATGTAGCCGCGGTGGCAGCAGGCTGTAACATTGCCAATCTACTGTTATATCATTGCGAGGATCATAATATCGAAGACCGGGAGGAACGATATCGCGATGAGGCAAAAATCTATTACGGCGGGGCGGTTTTCGTGCCTCGCGACGGTGACAGAATAGTGATAGAGTGAGCGCGTGTCGGTCAGATGTCGGCTGAACTGTCAAGAGAGCCGTTCTTTTTGGTCCTTTTCACGGCGCGCGTGACATAGTCGGTGAGATAGACTGTAAACAGCGGAAAGATGACCATTCCTGACACGGGCAGGACAACGGCGACGATTTTGCCGGCGACTGTGACGGGAGATATGTCACAGCCGACGGTCGACATGTTCATGGCCGACCACCACAGGGCGGTCCAGTAGGTATTGACCTCGGGATTGACGCCGGCTTCGCGCTGATAGAAAATCAGCGAGCAGAAATAGCCGACGAGCAACATTATCGAGAGGTAACTCATAAAGAGGCTGGTGACAGCGTTTGACGACAGATAGCCTATGACAATAGACAGCGCCAGCGCACCTCGGGCCAAAGGAATGAAGCGTATGAAATAGAGAGCGTCGTAGCTCAGCTTTATATCCAGCAGGTTGATTATATTGAGATAGGGTATAGACAAGAGCAAAAAGACGATGCGGTGGCGGAAGAAACGCCAGCGGTCGGCGGCATAATAGAGACCGACAAAGAAATCGAGTATGAAGAAAACGCAGACCCAGAACTGGAAGGTCATGTAGGCATGGTTTTCAAGCACGTTGACACGCTTGAATGTGTCAATTGAGATCCATACGATAAGAAGGACCGAGAGTATGAGCACTATGAGGTTGGCCAGCCCGAGCAGGTAGTTCTTGTCTTTATGGCCGTTTTGTGATGAAGAAGAAAATAGGGCACTCATGTTTAAACGCTTATAACTGATGATTTATGTGCAGCGCTTCGGTGAAGCGTCTGACTGTGGTCTCGTCGCCGGAGTATTTGCCACGGTCTTCGCTGAGTTTGCATGTCTCGCAATAGAAAGGCCATGATTCGGTGATTTTGACGGCCAGGAGTTTGATGACGATATTCATCGGCGCGACGCCGGGAAAGTCGTTGGTGAAATGTGTGCCGATGCCGAACGAAGGAATGCAACGGCCGGTGGCATATCGCTGGAGGGCGATGGCCTCGTCGGTGGTGAGACCGTTGCTGAAGACAATCTGTTTTGTCGCCGGGTCGATGTTTAGCGACCGGTATTTTTTTACTATGAGGTCGAGCTGCTCGCGGTTGTCGCCGCTGTCGACCCGCAGGCCCTTGAACATGTTGGCATAGTCTTCAGAGAAGTTGAGGCTGAAAATGCGCCAGCCGTAGGTGTCATAAAGGAAGGTGCCGAGAGCGCCGCGATAGGTCATGGCCCAAACTTTCATCGCCAGATAGTTTGCCATCTGAGGTCCATACATGCCGGCAATGGCGCATATAAGCTCGTGTGCCATCGTGCCGACGGGGGTCAGGTCGTATTTCATGGCGAAATAGACGTTGCTCGTGCCGACGAAGACGCCGGGGCCACCGGTCGCTTTGCTGCAGTCAGCCATGGCTCTGACGACGGTATCCTGGGCCTCGAACGATGCGCGGCGGCGTGTGCCGAAGTCGCTGAAGACGCATCCGGCATTGATGAGACGCTGTCCTTTGTCGTATGTATGAGTGTAGTATCGGCTGTAGTCAAGCAGATGTGTCCGGCCTGTCATCATATAATACAGTTCTGATATTATGGCGAGCACTTTGACTTCGAGCAGTATGGTGTCGCACCATGCGCCCTCGAAACTGACATGCAGGTGGCCTTCGTCGTCCTGACCGATTGTGACGAGACGTCTGTCATAGCGGAATCCTCTGAGAAAACGATAGAACCACGAGGGTATGTAGCTGCAGCGGCGACGCATGAACTCTATCTCTTCACCGGTGATGACGACACTCTCGAGCATGGCGATCTGCCGTCTGAGCTCGTCGGCGAACCCCGGCGGGTAGACTGTGTCGTTGCGGTCATAGAACTTATATCTGACCTGTGTGCGGGGATAGTTGTCGATGACAGCGCAGCACATGGTGAATTTATATAAATCGTCGTCGGTGAAGTGAGTTATGATCTGTCGCATAAGGATGGATATTCTTTTTGTAATAAAACCATCGAGCACGCTTTATTGTTTGACTTATTTTGACATACAATCGCTATTGCTTATCTTTGTAAAATAATTGTAACAGAATAAAAATATGGAGATAACCCCGGGTAATATAATGCTTGTATCGGCTGTGTTGCTGCTGTTCAGCGTTTTGGCCGGGAAGGCAGGCAGCCGTTACGGTATGCCTGCGCTTCTGGCTTTTCTCGGCATCGGCATGCTTGCGGGCGCCGACGGATTCGGCATACAGTTTGACAGTGCGGCGACAGCTGAATTCATCGGCATGGTGTCGCTGTGTATAATCCTGTTTTCAGGCGGTCTTGACACGAGTTACCGTCAGATCAAGCCGGTGCTTGCGCCCGGTGTCGTCTTAGCGACGGTAGGTGTGCTTATAACGACAGCTCTGATGGGCATATTCATCCATGAAATGATGGGTCTGATGCTGCCGGATTATGCGTTCGGCTGGGCTGAGTCGCTGCTGCTGGCGGCAATCATGTCGTCGACCGACTCGGCGTCGGTGTTCTCTATACTGAACTCGTCGGGCGTCGGGCTGAAACAGCGCCTTAAACCGACACTCGAGCTTGAGAGCGGTTCCAATGACCCGATTGCCTATCTGCTTGTCATACTGCTCATATCGACGATAGAAGAAGGTGTCGACATCACCGGCGGCATGATACTCGAGACTATCTGGCGTCTTGTGGTTCAGCTCGGTGTCGGCGCGGTCGCCGGCATTATAATAGGCTATCTCACGGTGAGACTTGTCAACCATGTCCGCGCCAACAATGAGTTTCTGTATCCGGTGCTGGTGATAGCCTGCTGTTTCTTTGCGTTCACACTCACAAACATGATCGGCGGCAACAGTTATCTGGCCGTGTATATCGCTGGTGTTGTCGTCGGCAATAACAAGATTGTGCTCAAACGCACGATAGCTACATTTTTCGGGGGATTCTCGTGGCTTGTCCAGATTGTCATGTTCCTCACGCTCGGTCTGCTCGTCAATCCTCACGAACTGTTGCATATCGCCGTACCCGGCATAATGCTCGGTGTCTTTATGATTTTTATCGCGCGTCCGGCTGCGGTCTATCTGTGTCTCGCGCCGTTCAGACGCTATACGTTCAAGGCAAAGACTTATATCGGATGGGTTGGTCTCCGCGGCGCCGTGCCTATCATCTTTGCCACTTACGCGCTTATGTCGCCCGCGGTCGAGCATGCGAGGTTTATGTTCAACATCGTGTTTTTCATCACTATTCTGTCGCTGCTGATACAGGGTACGACTGTCACACGCATGGCGCGCTGGCTCGGGCTGACAGAAGAAGTGAAGCCGCGTCATTTCTCGGGCTTCGAGCTGCCTGAAGAAGTCACGGCGGCTTCGCAGGAGAAGACCGTGACTCCCGAGCTTCTGACTGACGGATCGACATTGAGTGAGATAACATTACCACCCGAGACGCTTGTCATACTCGTCAAACGCGGTGACGCATACCTCGTCCCCAAAGGAAATACCCGGCTCTATATAGGCGATGTGCTGCTGCTCATCTCCCGAAAGGCCGAGTATCTCAAGGAAATGGTTAAATAGCGTGTGTGAAGCTACGGTAGGTCGAAGGCTTAAGATTGAGTTTGCCCGAAGCACGCAGCAGTTTGCGTAGCGACGTGACAAATTCCTGGCTTTCCTGAAGCATGTTGAGATAGACATATCCGACTGTCATATTGTCGGCGTCGCCGGTGCGGAGATAACCGTAGACTTCGCGGGTCGCTTCTGTCAGCTCGCTTTTGATGGTCTCACACCGGTTGCGTAGGTTGTCTATGACTTTGGGATCGCTCACTTTTACGGCGCCGACGGCATCGGTGAGGACGGAGATGATTTCGTCGGAGAGGTGTCTGTAGGTGCTGTGGAACTGTTCGGGAAGACGTCGGAAGTTGTTGTCGACATGTTCCTTGGATACTTCGTTGATGCGTCGCAGGTTATATGTCATTGACATCGCCATGCTGTTACTGAGATGGAACCATGTGCTTTTTTCGATAGCCACGGCCGGCGTCGCGCGGCGCAGGCATAGCGTCAGTTTGCGTCGCTGTGATTTCAAAACATCTTTTTCGGTGACGAGCAGGCGCTCGGCCCGGGAGAGCTGTTTGACATTGTCGTTGATAAAGCCCTCGGAGACTGTTTTGTAAGTGTCTATGACAAAGTTGAGGAACATTTCCTGTTTTTCGTTGATATAGATTATCAGCAGGGGCCAGACATTGTCGGGCGAGTCGGTCGACAGTATGGTCTGAAAGAGAGTGTCGCCGGCTTTTTCGCGTGATTTTTTGCGGAATCGTATATTGCTGCGCACGAGTGTGGCGAGAGCGATTATGCCTCCGGCTATCATCAGCGGGACGCCCCCGAGATGCATGAGGCAGACGATGAGTCCGGCGCCTATGAATGCCACTCCGGCGGTTATAAACCATCCGCCGATGACAGAGATGACGCCTGTGATGCGGAAGACAGCGCTCTCGCGTCCCCAGGCGCGGTCGGCCAAAGATGTGCCCATGGCTACCATGAATGTGACGAATGTCGTCGACAGCGGCAGCTTCATAGATGTACCACAGGCAATGAGGACGCCGGCAAGCATCAGGTTGACGGAGGCCCTGACGAGGTCGAAGGCGGCGCCTTCTTCGGGCGACGCCACTGTCGTGTCCATTCTTCGGGCGATAAAGCGTTTGACGCGCTCGGGTGTGTGGCTGCTGACGGTGTTGAAGGCCGCGAGGGTGCGGCGCACCAGGGCACGGCCGAGGCGCGACGAACCGAAGAGCTCGTCGCCGCTGCCGTGGGAGCTGAGACCGACGGTAGTCTGCGTCACCTGGCGCGATTTCTTCGACGAGGCGAGGGCGACGACCATAATCATTCCCGCGCCGACGAGGAAATAGAAAGGCGTCTGCGCCGGGCCGTTGAGGCTCGACATCATGAAGCCGTGGAGGTTGCCGCCGCCCGAGGCCGCATAGTCCTGATAAGAGGCGAGAGATGTCAGCGGCACGCCGATGAAGTTGACGAGGTCGTTGCCGGCAAATGCCATGGCGAGGGCGAATGTGCCGAGCAGAACCACAACCTTCAGGACATTGACTTTCAGGAAGTGAAGCGTCTGCATCAGTATGGTGAAGCCGGCGAATGAGGCGCCGATTATCAGGGCGGTGTGGGTGTCGATCCATGCTTTAAGCTCAGGTGTCATGATTGTCAGGTCTTTGATGCCTTTGATGAGCATGAAGTAGACGATTGCTGTGCAGGCCACGCCGCCGAAGATGCCGACTTTCCATTTCATGCGGCTGCGGTATTCGAATGTGAATATCAGACGTGTGATAAACTGCACTATCGTGCCGAATACAAAGGCGATGGCCACGGAGAGGAAGATGCCGAGGATGACAGAAAGCGCCTTTTCTGTGTTGAGCAGGTCGCCGAGACCGAGTGTACTGCCGGGTTCTGAGATTTTGAACAAAGCCACGACAAAGGTGGCGCCGAGAAGTTCAAAAACCAGTGAGACTGTGGTCGATGTAGGCATACCCAGTGAGTTGAACATGTCGAGCAGGATGATGTCAGTGACCATGACGGCCATGAATATTGCTATGACATCATAGAACGACAGGTTTTCGGGCCTGAATATGCCGTGACGCGCTATGTCCATCATGCCGTTGCTCATTGCCGCGCCGATAAAGACGCCTATGGCCGCGACGGCTATGATGTGTTTGAACGGGGCGGCTTTGGAGCCTACGGCAGATGAAAGAAAGTTGACGGCATCGTTGCTGACGCCGACCGTGAGATCGAACACGGCGAGGAGGAAGAGGAAAATGACAATACCTAAAAACAATAGATCCATTTTGTATTAGAAATTTGTATTTGAAATATAAGTGGAGTCTTATAACTAATACAAATTTCGGGTGTCAATGTTAACTAATTGCTGAGATATTGTTTCGTTATTGTAAAATTTCGGATGGGAGGTTGAATGAGAATTTCAGTCCGCGGTCATTGCTCGCTTTGATTTCGCCACCATGGAAAGCGACGGCATTGCGCACGATAGCAAGACCGAGACCGGTGCCTCCTGTGGCCCGTGAACGTCCGCTGTCGACGCGGTAGAAGCGCTCGAAAATATGCGGCAGCGCATCGTCGGGCACCCCGCAGCCATTGTCGCTGAAAGTGAAATTACCTTCGTTGTCGGCCGTGATCGAGATGACGGTGCAGCCGCTGTAGGCGAGGGCGTTGTCGATGAGATTGCTGAAGATTGATTCGAGCAGACGGCGGTTGCCGTTTATTGTCAGGTGAGGTACGTCGACGTCGATTCTGACGTCGCTGCGGAGACGGGTGTCTGAGACAATGGCGTCAATAAGCCCGCGCAGTCCGACGGGCTGACGTTCGATTATTTCGGGTGCTTCCTCGATGCGTGTGAGCACGGAGACGTCTTTGAGCAGCGAGCTTAGACGCAGTGCGTTATCATGAATGCGTCTGATAAATTCCTCTTTTCGGGCGTCGGGCAGTTCGGGGTGGTCGCGCAGCAGCTCGAGACTGACGAGCATCGACGCTACGGGTGTTTTTAGCTCATGGTTGATGTTGTTGGTCAGCTGTTTCTTCAGGCGTGTCCTGTCCTGTTCGAGCGCCAGGGCTTCGCGGTGCTCGCGGTCGCGCTGGACGTAGAGTCTGACGATGTGTCCGGCGATGCTGCCGAGTTCGTCGTTGGGGAAGGCGCAGTCGTCATAGATGCTGTCGCCGCGTTCGGCGCGTTCTGCGAAGCGGTTGAGACGCGTGATGCTCTGCGATATGCGCCGCGTGGCAAAGAAAGCGACAAGGCTCATGGCCATCGTCATTATCGCCATCAGCCAGATAAGGCTGCTGTCGGCGCGCAGAAATTCGCGCAGATTGTGGGTGTAGAGGGCGGCCGACCTCACGACGAGGCCGTTGTCGCCGGCTTTGGCCGAGTAGAAGTAGATGTCGTCGTCGCTTTCTGAGTATCTTTCGACCGATCGGCCGACGCCTTTTGCCCGGGCTGTGATGACTTCGGGTCGCGAATTGTGGTTTGCTGTCGGCATCGGGGTGCGGTTGTTGTTGTCGTAGAAGACAGTGCCGTCGCGGTCGATGAGTGTCACTCTCAACGGACAGAAGGGGGCGAGGCTGTCAGACACGAGTGTCTCGATAGCTATGCCGTCGGCGAGACC